>JBGTNO010000345.1:0-4938 GCA_041743065.1 Chthoniobacterales bacterium | reverse complement strand
CGTTTCACCGGGACCGGCGACGCCGTCTTCTCCGGAACCCTCGCCCCCGGCGACGAACTCGGCATGGCCACGATCAACTTCACCGGCAACGTCGAGATCGGCGCGACCGGAACCGTCGTGTTCGACCTGTTCAGTCTCTCCGACTTCGACCGCCTGACGACCGATGGCGTCCTGACCCTTTCGGGCGACCTTCGAGTATCGCTCTTCGCCGACTACCAGCCCACGGCCGGGGATCGCTTCGACCTCGTGGACGCCGGCACGATCCTGGTCGGTGCGGACGCCAGGTTCCTTCTGCCTACATTGAATGCCGGCCTGGCCTGGGACACGTCCGCATTCTCCGATTCGGGCACCCTCGCCGTCGCCGCCGTCCCCGAACCCGGCAGCGTCGCCCTGCTCGCGCTCGGAGGCACGCTGCTGCTGGGGCGGCGGCGCAGGCGCAGGAACCCTTCCGCCGACTCTTTCCCCGGCTTCATCACCGATCGCAGAGAGAGGAGAAGGAAACATCTCACCACAACCCTCCCGCTCGTCGCATTGGCGCTCGCCGTCTGTGGGCTCTCGCTGCTCGCGACACCGCTTCGGGCCGACGTCTTCGGGAGCGGAGCGAACGAATTCACGCTGGACTTCGTGACCATCGGCAACCCGGGAAACCCCACCGATCGTGGCACCACCGGAAGCTCCTTCTCTTCATCCGGTGCCGTGGCAACCACCTTCCAGATAGGCACCTACGCGATCAGTCGGGCGAACGTGCTCGCCGCCAACGCCCCCGTCGCCTCCGGCGGAGGCGGCCTCGGGGTCACGGTCTATAACTACGACGCCAACAACGTCGGAAAGGGCAACGGCGACAACCGCCCGGCGTCGGGAATCTCCTGGTTCGAGGCGGCCCGATTCGTCAACTGGCTCAATACCAGCCACGGTCACTCCCCCGCCTACAAGTTCGACCTCCAGCCCGGCGAAGCTGGCTACAACCCCAACACCAGCAATCTCCTCTGGACCGCCCTCGACTCAGGCTTCGATCCGAGCAATCCCTTCCGAAACAGCAACGCGGTGTATGTCCTGCCGACCGAGAACGAATGGTATAAAGCGGCCTTCTATAGTGGGAGCGGCGACACTTATTTCGACTTCGCCACCGCCAGCAACACCGCTCCCACCTCCGTCAGCGGCGGCACCATGCCAGACACCGCCGTGTTTCAGCGCGGCAACTTAGCCGGTCCGGCTGCCATCGATAACGCCGGAGGCTTAAGCGCTTACGGCACGATCGGCCAGAACGGCAACGTCTTCGAGTGGACCGAGAGTCCTTCCGACGGCTTCGCCGACTCCGGAGCCGAAAATCGTATTGCGCGCGGCGGGCACTGGAACGCACCGGTATTCTTTTTGGATTCGGCGCAACCGTTCACCACCAATCCGGCCCTCGAATTATCTTCCTTCGGCTTTCGCGTGGTAGCCGTCCCCGAACCCACCAGCGCCGCCCTGCTTGCCGCCGGGCTGGGGCTGCTTGCCGCCCGCCGCCAACGCGGCGCACCTCAAGAAAGAGCCTGATGGAAACTCTCACATCCATCCGCCAGGCGTCCGTTGCCACCCTGGAGTCGGGAATCGCTACCCTATGATCATGGATCCATTCTCTCCCTACACTTTCGGCAGCATGTCGCTCGGTCGCAATCCGGCTGACACCACCCATGATCTCGCCGTGGCCCGGCGCGCGATGGAGGCCGGCGTCTGGTTTCATTCCAGTCCGACCTATCACCAAGGGTTTACCTTCATGGTTCTTCGCATCGCTTTTGATGAAGTTCGATCTGCTGTGCCGCGGATGGTGATCAAAGTGCGCGACGCTTCGGCGCCTCTAATGCGTTTCGAGGTCGAGGACAGTTGCCGCCGTCTCGGTCTCGACGCGATCGACATGGCGCAACTCGTTTCCATGGACACGGCACCTGACAATCTGATCGATCAACTCCGCGTTGGAGACGGTCCGTTGGTGGAAGAACTCGCCTCCCTGCGACAGCGCGGGCTCATCCGCCAGGCCGTGCTCTTTCTCACTCCGCAAAATTCGGATGCCGCCGTGAAAGCGACCGGGAGCGATCTGATCGAAGGGGTGACCCTCTATTGGAACGCCTGCCAGCGTGACTGTAGCGACGTTGCCTGGGCGGCGATCAGGGAAAAAGGACTGCCCGTTCTAGCCCTGCGAACTCTGGGAGGAGGCCCTGAAGACCCAGCCAGCGCGAAAAAGTCACAGGCTTTCCGCCGGCTCATCCAAGCCAGCAACAGCCGCGACGCGACCGAGTTCAATCTCCGGCTCGCGGCTTCCGAACCTGTCGTGCGGACCACGATCGGCGGCACCGCCTCCCTCACCCATCTGGACGACTATCTGAGCGCGGCGCAAAACGCCCGACCGCTCTCTCCAGAAATCATCCAAAGCGTCGAGCAACTACAGAAGCGCTGAACGCGCTGAAGCGAAATTTCCCCCTAGATCTCGCCGGCGCAAGTCCGCCTCGAGCTTATTCTTTGACCCACACGACGACACCGGTGGCTTTACGCGTCCATTCTGGCGTGAGCGTAAAAGACTGCACCAGCCCAGTGTGAAAATCGCCTTCTCCGATCACCTCGCCACGCTTATCGGGATAACCGAGCAATTCGAAGACCTGCCAGCGCAGTTTACTCAGATCCGTGCCCGGCGTGATCTTTGAGTCTGCCGTGATCGTGATGACGGCTGGCCGTCTATTCCCGGCCTCGTCGTAACCAGGGGCGTAGGCAACGATCCGGTTTTCATTTTTTCGCGAGTTGGCGGAAGATTCATAAACGTTGCTGCCAGTATCCAGAGAAAGATGCCACCCGTGAAGCCGCGGGGTAGTCACCGCCACGGGCGCGGACGGAAGTCTCCCCGCAAGCGACCTCAATTTTTGGATCGATTGCTGACGCCGCACAACTTGGGGAAAGCTCTTGGTGCTGGGAGTCCTTCGACTAGTGGACGAACGAAGATTCGACTGCAACGCTGCCTCCAAGTCATCAGGCAGGACCGGCGTGACGAGCACATCATCAAACTCGCAATCCACCTCCGAGTGCCCATAGAGCCATAACGACGCCGGTCGGGGGTCCGGCACCGTCACCGCACGCAGGCCCGCCAGCACCGGCTGATCATTGATATAAAGATCCCAACGTCTCATCCGCCGATCAAGGCGAATCCGGATGACCAGCCACTCGGCCATTCGACCTTCGGCATCCAGATCGAATCGCAGACCCGTTGAAATCCAAACCCCTTCTCCCTCTTCCGGCGTGTCGAACAACGCACAGAGCTCCCCCTGCTCTCCCATCCGAAAGAAGGCAAGGATGGCACCATCAAAATCGAGAAATTCCTCATCGAGCGGTTCCGAAAGAGCCATGGGACGTGCCAGCACCTCCCCATAAACCACCGGGGCACCAGCCAGGGGACCCATCTCGACCCGCAGGCTGGCACCTTTCTCCGACGGACCGACCCGCAAAAACTGCGTGGATCCTTTCTCCACCCGTTCTTCGATGAAAGCCCTGCCCTGGATCACCGGCACCGCGCGCTCTTTCTGCTTGAGTTCACCTGGCTCCCAACCGTGTGACGGCTCGAAGTTATCGAAGAAATAAGGAGGAAGGGCCATCGCGCTCGTAGCCAGCCCAAGGGTGAGAGCAAGCAGTAGCCTCCCAAGGCTGCTCGCCCGGATCTGCGCTCCGAGACAATCTTTGCACCGCATACCGCGAAATTCCTTCGAATGACTGAACGGGTCAAGCCTCATCAGGCGCGCAGGCGGTTGCCGCAACCGCCGCGAATATACGAACATGTCCCAATTCACCCCAGCATGGCGGGAGGAAGCTAATTCAGCCAAACAGAGGGTCGCCACTATCGACGGCCTTGCAGAGGGGTGATGAGAACTTCGTAAGCGTCACGGGAAGTGCCTCTTGACCGCGATCCGACTTGATCGCCCGGAGTCGTAGATGTCGTAGCGGATATGCTACGACGTCTATACTGCGACCGGCACTGCGGTGGCGGAGCGCGATCGGGCGCAAGCCCAGGCGGCGGGGGTGACTTCCGGGATCTGCCAGTTGGTCATGTGGGGCAGACGGGTGAGCACGTCGCGCAGGTAGGTGTAGGGATCGATGCCTAGGCGGCGGCAGTTCTCGATCAGCGTGTAGAGGATGGCGCCGCGCTGGCCCACATCCGCTTCGCCGAAAAAGAGCCAGTTCTTCTTGCCCAGGGCAGTGGGGCGGATGGCGTTCTCGACCAGATTGTTGTCGATCTCCAAGCGACCATCCTCCAGCCACGGCCCGAGGGTGGGCCATTGCCCAAGGGCGTAATCGATGGCCTGGCCCATCAGGCTTTGCGGCAGATGCCGGCGCACCTTCTTGAGCGCCAGCAGGGCGCGGTGGAGGCGTTCCTGCACGGGACGGCTTTTCCACGCCCGGGTGGCTTCGCGCAAGCGCGGTCCGGCTTTGCGTTTTCGCAGCTCAGCTTCCACGGCATAGAGATACTGGATCTGGCACAGGATCCAGCCGGCGTTCTTGGGCGCTTCTTCGCGCGCCTCGTAAAACTTGCGCCGCACATGCGCCCAGCAGCCCGCCAGCCGGATGGCCTCGCCCCGGTTCTTTGCAAACGCCCGGTAGGCGCTGTAGCCATCGCATTGCAAGATGCCGCGAAAGTCGGCCGGAATGACGTTGTCCAGACAGGTGGTCGCGCGGCTGGTCTGCCAGTCGTAGAAGACCTCTCCCTTCGGATCGTTGTAGGTCCAGAGGTAGCCTTGGCGGGCCCGCCCGTGACCGGGCGCCAGATACTTGATCGGCGTCTCATCCACCTGCACATACCCGCCCGCCATCACCCCGGTCCGGATGTATTCATAAATGGGTTGCAACCAGTCGGCCGCCAGCCCCACCCAGCGCGCCTGCGTCTGGCGCGGCAGCCAGACCCCATGGCGGCTTTTATAAATG
>JBGTNO010000344.1:0-9611 GCA_041743065.1 Chthoniobacterales bacterium | reverse complement strand
GGCCTGAAGGGGAGGCCGACGGCCGGAGACGAGCGGCCCCGAACTCTCCCGCGTGAGCGGCGGCGGGGCGTCCCCTTCGGGAAGCCCCAGCGCCTCGCGGAAACGCCGCATCCGCTCCGTCTCTGAAATGTCCGGACGCTTCGCCGGCGGGGCGGCACCCGCATTTTCTTCCAGATTCTTCCGGGCCTTTGCTTCCTGCGATTTCTCGTAGAGCCAGCGGATGAACGCGATCGCCCCGAGAATGAGCAGGAAGACGGCTTGCTCCATGAATCGGCGGTCCTATCGGTCTTCGCGGTGTTTGGGCACTTCGGGCTCGGCGATCGACTCCCGCATCTTGGTGTCGGACTCGATGTTTTTCATCCGCATGTAATCCATGATGCCGAGATTGCCGGAGCGGAAGGCTTCGGCCATGGCCAGAGGCACCTGCGCCTCGGCTTCGACCACTTTGGCCTGCATCTCCTGGACCCGCGCCCGCATTTCCTGCTCGCTGGCGACGGCGGCCGCGCGGCGGACTTCGGCCTTGGCCTGGGCGACGCGTTTGTCGGCGTCGGCCTGCTCGGTCTGAAGTTTCGCGCCGACGTTTTCGCCGATATCGACATCGGCGATGTCGATGGAGAGAATCTCGAAGGCGGTGCCGCTGTCGAGCCCCTTGCCGAGGACGTGCTTGGAAATGCTGTCGGGATTTTCCAGCACCGTCTTATAGGAATCGGCCGAGCCAATGGTGCTGACGATGCCTTCGCCAACCCGCGCGATGATCGTCTCCTCGGTCGCGCCCCCGATGAAGCGCTCCAGATTTGTCCGCACCGTCACGCGCGCCTTGGCCCGCACGCCGATGCCGTCCTTGGCCACGCCGTCGATGACATTTTTGCCGGTGCTGGCGTCGGGACAATCGATCACTCGCGGATTAATGCTGGTGCGCACGGCCTCGATCACGCTCTTGCTCGTGCCTTTGGTGGCCAGGTCGATGGCGCAGGCTTTGTCGAAATCCAGCGCAATGCCCGCCTTGTCCGCCGCGATGAGAGCGAGCACGACCTGGTTCACATCGCCCCCGGCGAGATAGTGCGCCTCCAGCGGATCGGTCGGAAGTTCGATGCCCGCCTTCACCGCGGTGACCCGGCTATCGACGATCAAGCCCACCGGCACTCGCCGCAGCCGCATGGCGACCATGTTGAAAAGACCGACCGGGGCGTTGGAAATGCGGGCGCGAATCCAGATCCCGATAAAATTGGCCAGCACGATGACCGTGATCAGAGCGATGACCAGTGCGATGGCGCCGAGGGCGAAGACGAGCGTAGGCATAGGCGCGCATCATCTAGGAGGGACATCGCTTTCGGCAAAGCAAATCGTCCGACATGGCGGTGTTTACGGAGACTGGCTGAAGAGAGGCGGCGATGAGTATCCCGCTTGCCATGCGCGATCTCGTGGAGTTGAGTGCGGCAGTTTTTTACCCACATGGATCTACCGGTCGAACATTCCGTCCTGAACACGCTGGGCACCGCTGTGGCTGGGGGGGTGGCCCTGACCATGTTGGCGCGCAAGATGAACCTGCCGGCCATCATTCTCCTGCTGGCGGGCGGAATCGGGCTGGGGCCTGAATTCATCGGCATCGTGCGGCCGGATGGACTGGGCGATCTGCTGCCGACCATCGTCTCGCTGGCGGTCGGCATCATTCTTTTCGAAGGCGGACTCACGCTGGATTTGCGCGGCTTCTCGCGGGGGTCCACGGTCATCACCCGGCTGCTCACGCTCGGCGTCCTGGTCACCTGGCTGGGTTGCGCGGCCGTTGTCTGGCTCATTTTTCGCCCGAGTATTTCTCTCGCGTTGCTGGCGGGATCGCTCGTCATCGTGACCGGGCCGACCGTGATCGGGCCTTTGTTGAAGAGGATAAAAATCCGGCGCCGTCTCCACGGCATCCTGCACTGGGAAGGCGTCCTCATCGATGCGATCGGGGTTTTTATCGCCATTTTGTGCTTCGAATGGTTCGCCGATCGGAATGGCGAGGCGGCCGTGTTCGCCTTTGGCATGCGGGTGGCCAGCGGGCTGGCGCTGGGCGCGGTGGGCGGCTTCATTTTTCTCCAGATGCTCAAGCGGCATTTCGTGCCGGAAAATATGCTGAACCTGTTTGCGCTGGGCGCGGCGGTGCTCATCTTTGTGGCGACCGAGGCCATCATTTCCGAGGCCGGATTGCTCGCCGTCACGCTCGCCGGTTTCATCGTCGGATGGAAGCAGCCCGCCGAGTTGAAGCAGATCCGCCAGTTCAAGGCGGAGATCACCGATCTGCTCATCGGGATGCTCTTTATCCTGCTGGCCGCCCGGCTCGATCTGCGGCAGTTCGGCAGCTTCGGCTGGCCGGGCGTGGGAGCGGTCGCCGCCATCATGCTCCTGGTGCGTCCGCTCAATGTTTACCTCTCCACCCTCGGCTCCGCTCTTTCCTGGCGGGAGAAGCTTTTCCTCTCGTGGGTTTCGCCGCGCGGCATCGTCGCCGCGTCCATGGCCTCGCTTTTCGTGATCGCGCTGAAGGATCAGCCGCTGAACGTGGAGCCGCGATTTCTGGAAACGTTCACCTATTCGGTGATCATAGCCACCGTCGTCATCCAAGGTTTCACCGCCGGTGGATTCGCCAAGATTCTGGGATTGCGGCGGCCCGAGCCGACGGGCTGGATGATCGTGAGCGCCGATCTTTTCAGCCGCCGCGTCGCGCGGTTTCTGCGGGAGGTGGCGGATTGCGAAGTCATGGTGGTGGACACGAACGTGCGCCTGGCCGCCGAAGCCCGCGCCGAAGGTCTCGTCGCGCTGAGTGAGAACGCGCTCGACTCCGAGCTGGCGGAGGAGCGCGTCGATTTTCAGGGCATCGGCAAGGTGCTGGCCCTCACCGATAACAGTGAGCTCAACGAGCTGATCTGCAGCCGCTGGCAGGATCGCGTGGGCCGCGCCAATCTCTACCGCTGGCAGGGCGTGCGCTCGGCCAATGCCCGGCAGCAGCGGCCCGACAGCCACGGCACCGTCGTTTTTCCGAAACTGGCCCGGCCGTCGGTGGTCGCCGCCGAAATCTCCGATCGCAACGCGCAGCTTTCCACCATTTCCCTGGTCAGCGATCCGCCCGTCTTCGACGGCGTCCCGCTCATCGCCGTGCGCGACAAACAGATCATCTTGATGACGCCCGACGGGAAACCGGCGCCGGGAAAGAATGCGGGCGACAAAAACGGCAGTCTGAGAATGGGTGACCAGGTGCTCGTTCTGCGGCGGACCGGCGGGTTCCTGCTGCGGGCGGTGCAAGCGGGCGCGGTGGTGGAGACGGACGCTGAGACGCTGGCTCAGGCCTACGAGGCCGCCATTGCCGCCATCGTGCGGCGACAGCCGGGTCTGTCGAAAGTGGAGGCGCTGAAGACGGTGACCGAAACCGGCAAAGTGGTCCCGACCATGCTCGGCCACGGCATTGCCATTCCCCATCTCTACAGCGCCACGCTCGACCGCCGGGCCTGTGTGCTCGTTCACCTGCGCGAGCCCATCACCGTGCCGGAGCAGGAGGAAGCGCTGGTCTTTCTCTTCTTCCTGATCAGCCCGGCGGGCGACCCCGAGGGGCATCTCGCCACCATGGGTGAGATCGCGCGAGTGTGCTCGGACGACCATGCGCGCCAGTCGCTTCTCCAGGCCGGCCGCCAGGAAGAGGCCGAGGCGGTGCTGCGCGGCGCTCCGGTCGGAGGCTAGATCCCGAGTAAGGGATGGCGAAAAGGATCGGGTTGCTCGGCACGTCAATCCGGACCTGGCGGATGGGGATTTCCGGGGCGCGGGCGGGCTTCCCCCCGCCTCGCGGGCGCTCGCGCTGACAGATTACAAATCTGTCTTACGTTTTCCGCTCGCCGCAGACTTTCGCTCTCAAGGGCAACAAGGGAAAAGGGGCCGACGGTGCGGGGCTTTCCAGGGCATCAGCCCTCCAGGATTTGCAGGATGCCGCGGACGGGGATGCTGATCCAGGTCGGGCGGTTGTTCATCTCGTAGCCGACTTCGTAGATCGCCTTGTCCAGGATGAAGGCTTCCAGGAGGACCCGAAAATCATCGTCGGTGTTGGGGATGAAGTTTTCGCCTTTGGCTTCTTCCAGATAGGCATGCAGGAAGATCCAGCTGATATGCGCGGCCCAGCGCTCGGCCCATGGGCGGAGGAAACGCTCCTGCTCGGGCGTCCAGTTCGGATTTTGCGAGAGTGAGCTGAAGGGCGCGTATTGGAAGGAGCGCAACATGCCGGCCACGTCCCGCAGCGGGGAACGCTTGAGCTTCCGCTCGCTGAGCGGGCGCGAGGGTTCGCCCTCGAAATCGATGATCATGAAGTCCCGGCCGGTGTTCAGCACCTGGCCGAGGTGATAGTCGCCGTGGATGCGCGTCTTCACGGCCTCGAATTTGTGGGCGGTGAGGCGGTCGTAGCGGGCGAGGATATCCTTCTCGCGGCCGAGGAGGCCGGTCATAAGTTCGGCTTCGCTGCCGGAGAGTTTCGGCTTCTGCTTTTGCAATTGCTGCATCTGGCGGCGCAGGGAGCCGCGCATCGCCTGATACATGGAGCGCTGGTAGAGGGTGGTGAACGCCTCGGGCGAGAACTGGGGATCGTTCGCGTCTCCGGCCAGGGCGCGGTGCATCTCGGCGGTGCGCTGGCCGAGTTGGCGCGCGCGCTCGGGATATACGCCGCCGACCAGATCGAGCACGGTGTCGTAACCTGCCGGCACCGAGGCCTCGAACAGCGAGGGGACGGGGAGTTGGGAAACATCCGGCTGATCGCGCAGCACGCGCTCGAAGAAACGCTCGACCGCATCGAGGGTGAATTTCCAGGCGTCGCCTTCGTTTGCCACCAGGGTCTGCATCATGCCGAGCACCTGCGGCTCGCGATTATGGCGGTGGTATTCCAGCGCGCCCGCAAACGGCGGGACATGCGGAAATTTACGCCGCTCGGTCAGAAACCGGGTGATTTCCGCGTCGGGATTCGGGCCTTCTTCCAGCTTGCGGTAGAGTTTCAGAAACAGTTTTCCGCCATAGATCATGGAGGAGTTGCTCTGCTCGACCTTCAGCACATGCGAGGGGAGAGCGGGAGCGTTTTTCTTGAGCACCGTTTTGAGCGCGCTGCCGCGCACGCCGTGGAGTTCGCCCTCACCGATTTTCTGGGTGCGTTCGGCGGTGATGGTGTGGAGCAGTTCCGCCCGGAAATCGGCGTCGCTGATGGCATCGACCAGCACGCGTTCCTCCCGCTCCGTCTTGAAACGCGCGATGATGGCCTGCGGGGTGTCCTGCACGATCCGGCCGGCTTCCGCCGCGGTGGCTGATTTCAGCGCCAGGAGGTAGGTGTCGGTGGTGCTGTCGGCGTATTCGGTGGCGAGGGTGACGAGGCGAGCGGCGTCCGCCCCTTTGCCGAGCGTGCCCTGCGAGAGGATTCTGATTCCGCGCAGACCGCGCGCCTTGCCGCCAAACCAGCGGCAGCTCGTCACGTAGGCGGGCAGGATTTCCTTTTCCAGCAGATCCTGATCGTCGCCACTGAGGAGGCTGGTGAGGTCGAGCTTCCGCTCAAACGCCGGGGCCTCGTACTCTTTGCGGAAATCGGTGGCGGCGGCCGCGCTCTGGAGCTGCAGCCAATAGTAATCGTGCCGCCCCAGCGAGAGCGAGAAGGGCTCCTGGTCGCTGAGGGCGGGGAACTCGGTCTGGCTGAAGATTTCCACCGGACGCATGCCGGCGTATTGCTGCAAGTCGAACTGGACGAACTGGACGAACCGCGACAGGTTCACCACCACGAGGATAATCTCGTCCTCGAAGCGGCGGATGAACGCCAGCACCTTGGGATTATCCGCGACGAGGAACTCGATCGTGCCGCGGCCAAACGCCTGGAAGCGCTTGCGCATGGCGATCACGCGGCGCATCCACCAGAGCAGCGCGGAGAGATTTTTCTCCTGATTCTCGACGTTGATCGCCTCGTAGTGATACTCGGGGTCGATGGTGATCGGCAGGTAAAGCTGCTGCGGATTGGCGCGGGAGAAACCGGCGTTGCGGTCCGAGCTCCACTGCATCGGCGTGCGGCAGCCGTTGCGGTCGCCGAGGTAAATGTTGTCGCCCATGCCGATCTCGTCGCCGTAGTAAACGATCGGTGTGCCGGGGAGCGAGAAGAGCAGCGCGTTGATCAGCTCGATCTTGCGGCGGTTGTTCTGGAGCAGCGGCGCGAGGCGGCGGCGGATGCCGAGGTTGATCCGCGCCCGCGTGTCGGAGGCGTACATGCGATACATGTAATCGCGCTCTTCGTCCGTCACCATTTCCAGGGTGAGCTCGTCGTGATTGCGCAGGAAGGTGGCCCACTGGCAGTTCTCGGGAATGGCCGGGGTCTGGTCCAGAATGTCGATGATCGGGAAACGGTCCTCCATCTGGATCGCCATGAACATCCGCGGCATGAGCGGGAAATGAAACGCCATCTGGCACTTGTCGCCCTCGCCGAAATACTCGACCGCGTCCACCGGCCACTGGTTGGCCTCGGCCAGCAGCATCTTGTCCTCGTGCTTGCTGTCGATGTGCGCGCGCAGCTTTTGCAGGAAGGCATGCGTCTTGGGCAGATTCTCGCAGTTCGTCCCCTCCTCCTCGTAAAGATAGGGCACGGCGTCGAGTCGCAGCCCGTCCACGCCCATGGCCAGCCGGAAGTCGATCGTCTTGAGCAACTCGTTGTGGACCTGCGGATTCTCGAAATTCAGGTCCGGCTGATGCGAGTAAAACCGATGCCAGAAATAGGCGCCCGCCACCGGATCCCAAGACCAGTTCGAGTGTTCGAAGTCTTTGAAAATGATGCGCGCGTCTTGATACTTCCGCGGCGTATCGCTCCAGACGTAGAAATCGCGCCACGGATCACCGGGCTTGGCGTGACGGGATTTCCGGAACCATTCGTTCTGATCCGAGGTGTGGTTGAGCACCAACTCGGTGATGACGCGGATCCCGCGCTTATGGGCGGCCTTGAGAAACTCCTTGAAGTCCGCCAGCGAGCCGTAGCTTGGGTTGACGTCGTAATAATCGGCGATGTCGTAGCCATCGTCCCGCAGCGGCGAGGGGTAGAAGGGCAGAATCCAGATCGCGGTGATCCCGATGCTCTCGAGATAATCCAGCTTGCTGATCAGCCCCTGAAAATCGCCGATGCCGTCGCCATCGCTGTCGCAGAAACTTTTAACGTGAGTCTGGTAAATGACGGCGTCTTTGAACCAGAGAGGATCTTTTTTGAATGGAGCCATAAATGAGGAAAAGGTGGGCGCGGACCGGAAAGACGGTCAATCGAGCGACTTTCTCTGGAGGAATCGAACGGTTCGCTCGATTGCGCTGCCGCGGTCCCGAATATGTTTAGTCAACCCAGCATTGACGCTCCGGCATGCTTCCCGCAAGCTCCGAGGCCATGAAGAGCATAATCATGGGGATGGTCCGGGCAGCGGTGCTGATGATGGCATTGACTCATGCGGGAGCCATCGACGCCAACGGCCTGAGGCTGACGGTGCAGAAAACGATGCTCGATTCCGAGAAAAACCGGGACCAATTTTACGACTGGGACAAGGTCAAAAAGGCCTACGCCCTGCGCTGCGACATCAAGAATACCTCATTCAACGATCTTCCGGCGGGCACCCTGCGGTGGACGGTGATTCTGAAAAAGTGGGGGCGCAACGATCTCTATTACCGGTATAAGGGCGAGGAGGAGTTCCCCGCCCTACCCCGCGGAAAAACGATCGAGATGATTGTCGGCAAGATCCCGATCGAGGGCTACGAGATGAACAACAGCAGGTCGGAGTATGTGGACTCCATCGAGGGTTATCAGGTGGTGATCTTGCACGAGCGGAAAGAAACGATCGCTTTTGTCAGTCCAAGTAGTTTCAAGCGTCTGGACGAAAAGGCGGAGGACGTGAAGGGCAAAGGAAAGAAGCCCCGGGAGTAGCGGCCGCTTTCCCGCCGCGCCCCAGGGTTGAGCGCAGGTAAGGGGATTGACGGAAGGCGGCGGTCCCGGCAGTTTCCACGTATGAAAATGCGATGGGGTATGCTCATCTTGAGCGCGTTTATGCTCGGCGGCGGTCTTCTGAAGGCCAAGGATCAGAATGGCCTCACGGTAATCTTGAAAGACACCAAAAAGGCCGCAGGGAGAGGCGTGCCGGACCTCGAAGGGTGGGACAAGGTCAAGTATGTGCTCGCTCTGGACATGAAGGTGAAAAACATATCGTCCCGCGATTTTCCCCAGGGCGCGGTGGCATTCACCGTAATCGTCAAGGAATGGGGCACGGAGAAACTGCTCAGATACACCGGAACGGACGAGGTCCCGCCACTGCCGGTCGGTCAGTCGGTGGAGAGAGTGATCGGGAAGATCCCCGGTTCCGGATATGGGGAAGCGGGCAATGACTTCGAGTACCAGAATTCCATCGAGGGTTATCGGGTCGTCCTTTCCCATGGCGGAAAGGAAACGATCGAGGTGGAAAAGCCCTCCAGTTTCAAAAAGCTGAACGGGCAAGCCCAGGACGCCAAGGTGAGGAAAAAGGTTAAATAACAGGATCCGATCTTTCTGGCGTGCGCGTCTTTATCTATGGAACGCTCAAGCGCGGGCATCGGGCTGATCACCGGTTGGAGGGGCAGATTTTTGTCGCCAGGGCGGAGACGGCATACCGCTACCGGCTGGTTGATGCGGGCGGTTTTCCCGGTCTCGTCGCGGGAAATCTGAGGGTGCGGGGGGAACTTTGGGACCTCACGGAGGACTGTCTGCGGGAGCTGGACGACTACGAGGGCGTGGCCGAGGGAAACTACGAGCGAGTCCCCATCGAGCTGAGCGATGGCTCGCGAGTTGGGGCCTATCTTTATCTTCTACCCACCGCCACTCTGCCCGATTGCGGGGAAGTGTGGTCCCTACGACGGGAACCGGTCCCGCCATCCACCGGGGAGTGACCTGTCTGGACACGGACATCGATTCGGTTTCCGAAAATCGGATCGAGCGGGAGGCGGATCGATTTGCCTTGGATGCTTTCATCATGGAGGCAGAGTGGGACCGGCTCGGGTCGCTTCGTCGGGCTGACGATGTAAGGGCCGCCGCCAAGCATCTCGCGATTCATCCCGCGATCATCGCAGGGCGTTTGCGGCGTGAGGCAGGTGACTACCGGAAGCTCCGAACGCTTATTGGCCAAGGCGAGGTTAAACCGCTCTTCTGGCCTCAGGGATGTTCTAACTGAACGGTTCCTTCAATTTCACACCCGTCGGAAAAATCCCTTCTCCCATGCCCACCGACAGCACCGTTTCCAAAGCCTATCTGGGACGCGGAGAAAAATCCGACGGGCCGATGGCGGACCGCCTGAAGGGTGGAGTGCAGGCAGAAACATGAGGGACTTCGCTAAAACTGGTCGGGCTGAGACTTTTGCCAGGCGCGCAGCAGTTTCTTGGTCATGCGGCCCTGATCGTTGTCGTGTCGGCACTGCCGCTCGGCTTGGGCTTGCTCCCGCCTCTGCGCCGCTTCCGCGAGAACCCGCTCGGAAGTGCGCTCGAAATAGGCGCTCCGCGCGACCGGCGCGCCGCCCCGCATCGCATCGAGTCGCGCGACTTCGATCTGGCGGTGATGCGTCCGGTCGTGGGCCGGAATCTCGAGC
>JBGTNO010000343.1:0-2783 GCA_041743065.1 Chthoniobacterales bacterium | reverse complement strand
GCCGCCGGGCCGAAAGCCGCGCCCGCCCCGGCCGCCACGGCCCCCTCCGCCAGCGGCGTGGACGCCGACGATCTGGTGGGCAGGCAACTCGGCAGCTACCGCATCCTCCGCCGCGTTTACGAGGGAAAATGGGGGCCGACTTACGAAGCCGAGCAGGTTTCCATGGGCCGCACTGTGGCCATGCAGGTGCTGGCGCAGGACAAACAAGACGATCCCATCCAGAAGAAACAGTTCATCGCCAACGCCAGCGCCAAAGCGAACATTCAGCACCCCGTCATCCTCTCGGTTTACGAGGCTGGAGAAGCGGATGGCCACTGCTATTTCACCCACGAACACGTGGATGGGCAGTCGCTCGAGGCCATGCAGAAGAGTGGCATGTCTATTGACGAGACGACCGCCCTGCTGGCCGTGCGGATCGCCGCCGAGGGCCTCGGATTTATCAACACACAGAAGGTCGCCCATTCTCCTCTGCGCGCTTCCAGCATTCTGGTCGGCTCGGATAAACGGCCGCGCCTGGCCAATCTCGCCCTTCACGGCGAGTCCGAGGCCCCCGATACGCAGACCGAAATCCGCGAACTCGGCCGCATCGTCAGCGACACGATGCCGCCCTCTCTCGTCACCTCCGGCCGGTTGCAGAAGCTTTTATCGAAAATGCGGGAACCGGGCAGCGAGAGCGGTTTCCAGTCGTGGCCCGCACTGCTCCAGGCGGTGAAAGCGCTCGAGCCCAAGATCATTCCGGCCGATGCCTTCAAGCTCGGCGCGCAGGAGCAGGCCGCCATCCGCGCGGTCGAAGCGGCCCGGAAAGCGCAAAAGAAGTCGCTCATCCTCGGCGTCGCCGGCATGGCCAGTCTGCTCATCTCCATCGGGGTCGCCGTCTGGTTCATATTTCTCCGCACGAACGAGCGCGACACCAGCATGATGGTGAAGATCCCCGCCGGTGCATTCATTTTCCAGGACGGCGAAAAGGTCACCCTGCCCGATTTCTACATCGGCAAATACGAGGTCACCATCGGCCAGTACGCCCGCTTCCTGGAAGCCCTTGAAGAGAACCCCGGCCCCGGCGGCAAACCCGACGCGCAGTATGATCACCCCGATCAGCCTAAGGGCAAAACGCATTACCCGCGCAGCCAGCAGATCTGGAAAACCTATTACGGCCGGGCCCAGGCCGGCCAGCCCGCCCGCTTCGTGCCGATCGACCTGAACTCACCAGTCTTCAACGTGGACTGGTGGGATGCCTACGCCTATGCCAAATGGAAGGGCAGGCGGCTGCCCACCGAGCAGGAGTGGGAAAAAGCCGCCCGCGGCACCGACGGGAGGAAGTATCCGTGGGGGAACGAATTCGATCCGAAGAAGGTCAACTCGGCGGCTGATTACACCGCCCTGCCCGGCCCCGATACCAAGGCGGAGGTGGATGGCTATTTCTGGTGGTCACCGGTTGACGAGATCACCGGAGATAAGAGCCCTTACGGCGTCGTCGGCATGGCCGGCAATCTGAACGAATGGACCAGCACCTGGGAGGAAAAGGACGGCACCAAATTCCCGGTGCTGCGCGGTGGCTCCTATCGTTCGAATGAGAACGGCAAGCCGCAGGTCAGCACCACTTTCCGCTTCGTCGGTCTCGATCCCGAAGTCTCGCTGGAGGCCATCGGTTTCCGCATTGCCTCCGACACCCCGCCCAAAGAATAGCCCCACCATCCGCCATGTTTATCCGCCGTTTACTGTTCGCTTCTCTGTTTCTAATTCTGGCCGGAGAGCTCCACGCTCAGATCGAGGTGGATCTGAACATGAAGCGGCGTCTCTACGTGCTCTACGAGCCGATCATCGCCAACGTCACGGTCGTCAACCAGACCGGAAAAGACATCACGCTGGTCGATGCCGGATCGAACAACTGGTTCAGCTTCCAGATCACGACCGATGCCGGGCAGGTCGTCCCGCCCGTCGGTGGCGTCTATCACCTCGAGCCGCTCACCATCCGCGCCGGCGAGACGGTCAAGCGCACCGTCAATCTCACCGAGCTCTATTCCATCCGGAATTTCGGACTGCACCGCATCCGGGCCAGCATTTACTACGACGCCATGGGGCGGTATTTCAGCTCCGGCTACGCAAACATCGAACTCACCGAAGGCCGCACCTTCTGGGAAAAGACGGTGGGCGTGCCCGAGGGCCTGGAAGGCGCCGGAGGATTGCGCAAAGTCACGCTGCTCACCTTCCGCCAGCCGCTCCACAACGTGCTCTACGCCCGCATTACCGATCCGGATGAGGGCATCGTCTTCTGCATGTACGAACTCGGGCGAGTTCTGCAATCCGACACCCCCCAGGCCATGCTCGACGCCGATAACAATCTCCACATTCTCCAGCTCGTCGGGCCAAAGACCTACCTCTATTCCTCGATCGGGATCAACGGCGAATGGCGCGGGAACAAGAATTACACCACCACCCGCTACCGCCCCCGCCTCAAGCAAACCACGGCGGGCGCGGTCGGAGTCGCCGGCGGCCAGATGGAAATTCCGCCCGATCCCGCCGAGCCCGCCGGGCCGCAGCTCTCCGATCGACCTCCGGGCATGCCCACGGAATAACTCTGAGGTTTGGCTCCGGATATTCGCGAAATAGTCGGCGCTGGCGCCGCTTTTCTTTGCGAATCACCGCGGATGAGTTTAACGCGTAGCGCGAAGATGCCGCTCACTCCCCTTTCCGCTCCCGTGCGCCGCCGCCGGCCAGGCTTGCTTTCCCGACACCGCGCGCTCGATCGGCGCTGGCTCGCGGGGCTGAGCTTTGCCCTGCTC
>JBGTNO010000342.1:0-16515 GCA_041743065.1 Chthoniobacterales bacterium | reverse complement strand
CCTCGGCCACGCATTCCTCGTCCCCGCGGGTGAAGTGGATCCGTTTGCGATCGTCGTCCTGCTCGGCGCGGGTGAGCGAGGTGCCGAGATGGAAAATCACGCCGCGTTCCGCCAGAGCCGCCTGCGCGGCCTGGGCCACGTCTTCATCCATGTCGCTGAGGAGTTGCGCGCTGCGCTGAATCACCGTCACCTTCGCGCCGAGATCGCCATAGTAAGTCGCAAACTCCAGCGCGATGGCCCCGCCCCCCAGAATGACGATCGACTCGGGAATATCGGGCGAATCCAGCGCGCGGTTGCTGTCGAGCAAATCGATGTCGCGCAGTCCCGGCAGATCGATGAAGTCGAGCTGCGATCCCGTCGCGATGAGAAATGTGCGGCCGCGGACTCGGCGCGCGCCCCCCTCGCGCAGGTCGATCTCAATCGTGTGCGCATCCACGAAAGTGGCGTGCCCCCGGATGAAGGGGAAACGCCCATCCTCCAGCTGCTCCCGGCGGTATTCCGCGAATTCGCCGATGAGCCGCTCTTTCCGCTCGATGATCTCCGCGCCGACCACCGCCACATCGTCGGCGCGCAGGCCGAATTCCCGCGCCCGCGCAATGCCGCGGAAACGTTTGGCCGATTCCAGCAGCGTCTTGCTCGGCATGCAGCCGTGCAGGATGCAGAGGCCGCCCACTTCCTCGCCCCCTTCGACCACCGCCACCGTGAGCCCTTCGCTGATCGCCGCGGCCGCGCCCGCATAGCCAGCGCTCCCGCCGCCAATCACCACGAAATCGTATTCTTCGATCTGCTCTGTCATGCCGGAAGTATCGGCGGAACGGCTGGTTTGAAAAGGCGGCTTTCACCCGCACCGGCGTAACCCACCTCCGGAGCGCTACGCTTCCATCTCCTTCGGGCACCAACGCCGCCTCAAAAAGCCCCCACCCGTCGCAAATAACTTCCCCCCGCCCCGTAAACTTTGCCAGCCTGTCCGCGTGTCCGCCTCGCCCACACCCGCGCCCGAACCGCCCCGCATCGCCGCTGACATCCAGGTCATGTTTTTCGACACCGACTGCGCCGCCGTCGTGCATAACATCGCCTACCTGCGCTTCATCGAGATCGCCCGCACTCTCCTGGCCGAGCAGCTAGGAATGGGCCTCGCGGAAATGGCCGCCTCGCGGGAATTCCCCGTCGTCGTGCGGACGGAGATCGATTACCGCAAGCCCGCCCGCCTCGGCGACAAGCTGGTGGTGAAGGGTTGGCTCGACGAATTCGACCGGCTGCGTTTCTGGTGCGCCTTCCAGATTATCCGCCCCGCCGATGGCGCTATCATCGTGACCTCCCGGCAAATGCTCGCACTGGTCAAAATGCCCACCGGACGGCCCATTCGCCTGCCCGCGGATTGGGCCGCGCGTTTTCCGGCGAAGCGCGCTTGAGCTTCATGTCCTTGCCCGCAAATTTTAGAAAGCCACGGCCAGGCAGGCTTATCTCCGCTCGATTCAAGAGAAGAATGCGCGCAATTCGCGGCGCCTCGCCGGGAACCCTCCGAGCCTGGTATCACCGTTTGTTTTTGGAGCCGGAGTTGCCGGGTGAGTTCAAGGAAGCGCGCGAGGGAATCAGGGAAGATGTCGATCCGAGATTATTTTCGGGCTTGCGACCGCTCTGGAGCCCGGGTGCCCGCGGCGATCTCGTCCCGTATCTTCACGCCCAGACAGCCCGGCTCGACGTGGACCTTCTTTCCCTCTCGGTGCGGCAGCGCTCCCGTCTGCGCGAGGTCGGCCCCATGGGCCGCCGCGCCCGCCACGCTACTGCGCCAGCCCCGAATGGCACTAAGTTAGGCGGAGGCAGACATCCTACTCTTGCTCCTACTCGTAATCTTAATCGCTGATTTCGAGGGCATTGGAAACTGGGAGATTATGATTACGAGTAAGAGCAAGATTACGAAAATATCCTAAAACCGGTTTAACTTAGCGCCATTCGCGCCAGCCTCGGTTCCGCGTCCGCGTTTCACTTTTCCTCTCCGCGCCTCCGTGGTTAAAATTCACCGTCGCCGGTTGAACGCCGCGATTTCCCGGTCCGTCTCCCGTTGCGTGACCTGTTTCTTCAAGTCCGCCCGTTTGTCCCGCGCTTCCTTGCCCTTGGCCACGCCGATTTCCAGCTTCACCTGGCTTTTTTTCCAGTAAAGACGCAGCGCCACCAGCGTGTGCCCCTTCACATTCACCATTCCAAACAGAGAATCGATCTCGTGCCGGTGCAGCAGCAGCCGCCGCGGACGCCGCGGTTCGTGCTGCTCGTGGCTCGCCCGCTCGTAAGGCTGAATATCCGACTCGTAGAGATAGGCCTCACGATTCTCCAGCCGTGCAAAGGCGTGGTTGATGTTCACGAGTCCAGCCCGGATCGATTTGACTTCGGTGCCCTTCAGCTCCAGGCCGGCCTCGAAGCGCTCCAGAATGTGGAACTCGTGCAGCGCCTTCCGGTTGACCGCAATATCGCCGCCATACTTGGCCATGATCGCCAGAAAATGCCAGCCGCGCCACCGGCGGGGCAGCTTGCCCTAGACTGCGGCCGCGGTCTCGTCGGTGGTGTATCCCACCGTGATTTTTTTCTCGGCGATCTCTTTGAAAGCGATATCCGACAAGCCCATGCGCGGTTCGACCACGACGAGCGGGCGATGCCCCGCGCTCAGTTGCCGCACCCGCCGGGAAACCAGGTTGATGAGAACCTGCTGGCTGGGGATTACTTTGGCGGCTTCTTCGAGGAGTTGGCTGTTCATACGGTCGGTCGGTCTCTGCGGGTGGGTGTCGGAAAAAAGGATCGAAAGGGTGCCCCTCCCCCCGCGCCTTGTCAAACTCTCATTCCCGCACTGTCGGCCGTGGATGATTCCCCGCCGCCCCGCTCTTCGCCCTTACGGAATCGGCCCCAGCTTCCCGTAGCCCAGCGCGTCACTACCTTTTAAGTAGGAACAGACTAACCTCGCAATACCTGCTACCACCGACTCTCCGACCGGAGAGTCGCCCGGCGCAGTTCTACTTTCCGCTCTCAATCTCGTCCGTCGTGGCCTCCGACGGCCCCAGCTTCCCATAGCCGACAAAGCGCGCCCCGGTCTTCCCCGGATCCGGATTCGAGCTGCCCGCTTTGAAGTCGAACACGCTCACCCCCCAGCGCTTTTTCCCGCGATAGCTCCGCCCGTTGCTCGCTCCGACCATCACTTTGTGACCGTCCTTTTTTTCCTTGCCCAAATAAATCATCGAGTGCGTCACCGGCGGATCGCGTTCGATCTTGTAAGTTCCGCTCCAGAAGAGAAGGTCCCCCGGTTCCAGTGAGTCCAGCTCGAAGCTCTCCGGCTCCTGGCTCAGCACCGCCCGGAAGTTGCCCTGCCGGCGGACCCAGGCATACTGCTGGCTCGCCGTCCGCGGCGCATCCGGGTGACCGCTCTCCCGCAGAATGTAATAGATGGTGCCCGAGCAATCCATGCCCCCGGCGTCCGGATCGGCCGAGCCGTAGGTGTAGGTCAGGTCCCGCTTCGCGAGTCCGAGCGCCAGTTTCAGCATCGCCTGCTTGGCCGGGGTCAGCTCGGAAAATCCGTCCAGCTCCTCCGTGGTCAACGTCGCATTTTCCCCGATGTCAGCCGGGCGGGACTCGGTCGGAGGAGCTTCCTCGCCCGTCTCCTGCGCGGACAGCGACAGGAGAGAGAGGAAAAAAGGGACCAAAACGTGAAGGGCGCGCACCCTGGATTCTCGCATACAGATTCCCGCGCGCCAGCGCTCTATTCTCCGCGTCTCCGCGTCTCCGTTTCTCCCTGTCTTCCCACGCCCCCCAACTCCGCCAGCAACGCCCGGTTCAACCGAATCCCCGCCTCGAAATTCTCCACCGGGAAATTCTCGTCCGGCGCGTGCGCGTGGCAATCCGGCAACGCCAGGCCCAGCAGCAGCGTATCCACTCCCAGAATTTCCCGGAACGCCTCCAGAATCGGCAGCGTCCCGCCCTCTCGAGTCAGCGCCGCTTTCTTTCCAAAAGTCGTGGCCAGCGCCCGCTGCGCCGCCAATCCAAATTCCGAGCGCGGATCCATCAGGTAGGCCGCTCCCGAGTGTCCGCGCTCCACCTTCATCCGCACGGAATCCGGACAATGCTGGCGCAAATGCCGCTCTACCTTTTCCAGCACCGCCTCTGCCTGCTGATCCGGCACCAGCCGGCAAGTGATCTTCGCAAACGCCCGCCGCGGCAGCACCGTCTTCGTCCCCACGCCTTGGAATCCGCCCCCGATCCCATTTAGCTCCAGCGTCGGTCGCGCCCAGACCCTCTCCACCGTGCTGAAGCCCGCCTCGCCGAAGACCGCGGGCGACCCTGTGTTGCGCAGCCAATCCTCATCCGTCACCGGCAGCGCCGCCCACTCCTCGCGCTCCCAATCCTGCAACGGAGCCACCTCCTCGTAAAATCCCTCCACCGCCACCCGCCCGTTCTCGTCGTGCAGCGAAGCCATCAGCCGGGTCAGCACCGCGATCGGATTCGCCACCGCTCCGCCGAAGATTCCCGAATGCAGGTCGCTCGCCGGCCCGTCCACCATCACCTCCAGAGCCGCCACCCCGCGCGTGCCGTAGGTCATCGTCGGCACCCCCGGAGCCACCATCCCGGTGTCCGATACCGCCACCACATCGCACTTCAGCAGTTCGCGATGCGCCACCAGAAAGGGCGCCAGATTCGGGCTCCCAATCTCTTCTTCCCCTTCGATCAGAAAGGTCAGATTCACCGGCAGCTCTCCCGTTTCCCGCAAGGTCTCTTCCACCCCGCAGATGTGGGCGAAAATCTGGCCCTTGTTATCCGTCGCCCCGCGCGCGTAGATCCGGCCGTCCACGATCTCCGGCTGAAACGGCGGCCGCGTCCACTCTTCCACCGGATCCTCCGGCTGCACATCGTAGTGCCCATAAATCAGAACCGTCGGCCGATCCGGACGGTGCTCGTTCCGCGCCACCACCACCGGATGTTTCGCCGTGCGGTGCACCTCGGTCGCCAGCCCCATGGAGCGAAATTTCCGGTAGAGCCATTCCGCGCACGCCCTCACCTCGTCCGCCCGCACCGGATCTGTCGAGACACTCTTGAACCGTAGAAAATCGAGAAGTTCCTGAACGCGTGGATCGGACACGCCGCCGAAGTTATTCGCCGCTCTCGTTTTACGTCCAGACGATTCCTCCCTCCCGAACCCCTTCCGAAGCTAAAATCCGCCATGTTTAAAATCATTATTTCCATCGTTTTCGCCAGCGCTCTGCCGCTTTTCGCTCAGACTTCCACTCCCGACGTGGAATCGACCACCACCGTCACCAAAACCACGACCAGCGAGCAGCCCGTGGCGACACCCACCCCCATGACCACCACCACCACGACCAAAACCGTGGAAATAACCGAGCCCGCCACTTCCAAAAGCGCGGAAGGCGTGCTGGCCGAAATCAACCTGGGCGCGGGATTCTTCACCGTGATCGTGCCCGACAGCAGCATTCCGATGAAATTCATGTTCGACGACACCACGACCATGGTCGATCTCCAGAACGAGAGCGTGAAATGGGAGGGCGCAAAACTTGGCCAGGCCGTCACCATCACCTACACCGCTGGTCCGGACCAGCTGATGGCCACCAATGTGGCTTTTGGCGATCCCGATAAACTCGTTCCTCTCCAAACAACTTCCAGCGCGGTTAGTATCACGACCGGCGTCCAGCCAGCCGTCGTCGCTCCTACCCCAGCCTTAACGACCGAGGAAACCACCACCACCACCACCGTCCCGGATTAATCCCCGCTCGCCGTCTTCAATCTGGCCGCCCCTTCGTTGGGGCGGCCTTTTTTGTGACCCCATCCCAAATTGTCGCCACCCCCCGCCCTCTCCACCACAACATCTTGTGTCCATTGTGAATAACAATCCCTCAAATAGTGCTTGCGGCCTGAAACTCCCCCGCTAAGACTGCTCACCTTAGGACGTCTTTCTCGCCATGTATCTCCATTCTCTCGAAATTATTGGATTCAAGTCGTTTGCCTCCAAAACGACCCTCAACTTCCACCGCGGCGTCACCGCCATCGTGGGCCCAAACGGCTGCGGCAAGTCCAACGTGCTCGACGCCATGCGCTGGGTCCTCGGCGAGCAGTCGGCCAAAGCCCTGCGCGGCGGCGAAATGGCCGACGTGATTTTCTCCGGCACCGATTCCCGGCAGCCCCTCGGCCTGGCCGAAGTCTCGATGACCTTCGCCGAATGCGAAGAGCAGCTCGGCGTCGCCTGGAATGAAGTCCGCCTGACCCGCCGCGTCCACCGCGACGGCAGCTCCCAGTATTTGCTCAATAAAGCGCCCTGCCGCCTGCGCGACATCCAGCAGCTCTTCATGGATACCGGCATCGGCCGGAGCGCCTATTCCATCATGGAGCAGGGCAAGATCGACGCCATTCTCAGCTCCCGGCCCGAGGACCGGCGCGCCATTTTCGAGGAAGCGGCCGGCATCACCAAGTTCAAGTCCCAGCGCAAGGAAGCCCTCCGCAAGCTCGAGCACACCGAGGGCAACCTCATCCGTGTCACCGACATCATCAAAGAGGTGAAACGCCAGATCGGTTCGCTCCAGCGCCAGGCCGGCAAGGCGCGGCGTTATCAGTCGCTCATCGCCGATCTGAAAACCTTCGAGCTGCACCACAGCCACCAGCAGTTCAGCGGCCTGAACGCGTCCCAGCAAACCGCCCTCGCCGAGATCGCCCGCCTCACCACCCTCCAGGAAACGCAGGCCGCCAGCGTCGAAGAGAGCGAGGTCGGCCTGACAGATCAGCGGCACGAACTGGAGCAGATGGAGGAAAAACTGACCGCCGCCCGCCAGAGCGTCCAGGAGCTGAAGAACCAGATCCAGACCGCCGAGAACCGGATCGGCTTCAACCGCGAACGTGGGACCGAGTTTAACACTCTGCTGGAGCGCTACGGCCTCGACATCGCCGCCGCTGAAGAGAAGCTCAACGTCCAGCAGACCCAGATCGAAAACACCGATCTCGAACTCGAGCAGATCGACGGCGCGCTCCAGGCCGAGCAGGCCCGGCTCGACGAGCGGCTGAACCACGCCCGCGGCTTCACCCAGCGCCGCGCCGAGGCCGACCAGCATTTGCAGACGCTGTCCGGTCAGATCAACCGCACCGAAGTGAAACTCAACTCCCTTCGCCAGCAGATCTCCTCCATCGCCAGCCAGCGCGAAGGGCAGGAAACCCGCGTCGGCATTCTCACCGACGAAATTGCCCAGCTCACCGCCAGCGCCGAGCGCCTCACCGGCCAGCAGACCGATCTCCAGAGCCAAGTCGCGCAGCACATTTCCGATCAGGAAACGCAGAACGCCCAAGTCGCCGAAGCGGGCGACCAACTCCGCGCCGCCCAGGAAGCCCAGCGCGAACTCGAGCGCACCGCCCAGCAGCAGCAGCGCACCCTTTCCGAAAAAGAGTCGCGCCTCGATGTCCTCCGCCAGCTCAATGCTGAGGGCGAGGGCTTCGGCCGCGGCACCCAGGCCGTCATCAAGGGCCTCGATAATCCCGATTTCTTCAAGCCCGCCCTCGGCGGCGCCATCGCCACCCAGCTCGACGTCGCCGACGAGTTCATCCCCGCCGTCGAAGCCGCCCTCGGCCAGAACCTGCAAGCCGTCCTGCTCAAGGACACGCTCGTCGCCGAAGCCGCGATAAAGACCCTTTCCGGCCAGAAACTCGGCCGCGCCTCCCTCGCCGTCCGCGACCTTCTCCCCACGCAGAGCGCCGCCGACCGCTTTCAGTCCGTAGCACCAGCTTCCAGCTTGTCATCCTCACCAACGAGCGAAGCGAGCTCTCAAACCTCCGCGCCCGAAGGTTCCCTCGGCTGGCTCACCGAAAAAGTCAGCGGCGAAGGCGAGATCGGCACCCTGCTCGGTCACCTCATCGGCGGCATCGTCCTCGTCAAAAATCTCGAAACCGCCCTCCGCCTCAAGCAGGCCCACCGCGACCTCGGTTTCGTCACCCTCGGCGGCGAAGTCATTACCCGCGAAGGCATCCTGCAAGGCGGCCACGCCGGCAAAGCCGAGACCTCCATCCTCCAGCGCAAAAAACAGATCGCCGCCCTCGAAACCGAAGCCGCCGACGCCCGCCGCGAGCTCGATCAAAGCACCGCCCAGTGCGACGACCGCGCCCAGGCCGTCCACCGGGCCGAGGAAAACCTCCACCAGACCCGCGAAGAAGCCCAGCGGCTGAATGTCGCCCTTTCCACCCTGCGCGGGCAGCTCGCCCTCATCGAGCGCGAGGCCCACGACGCCAGCCAGAAAAACACCAACCTCACCCGCGAAAAAGAAGCCATCGAGAGCCGCCAGCAGGAAACCGGCGACCGTCTCGGCGGCCTCGAAAATGAGCAGGGCGAAGCCACCCTCGCCCTCGCCGATCTGCAAGGCCAGGTTGAAGCCGCCCGTCTCGCCCTCCAGCAGCTTCGCGGCGAAGAAGAAGTCCTCGTCACCGAAGCCAACGAGCTCAAAGTCAAAGTCGCCACCGAGCGCCAGCGACACGCCAGCCTGCAAAATCAGCGCCAGCCCATGGCCGCCCGCCTCAGCGAACTGCGCGAGCTCATCCAGCAGCGCCAGCGCGACATCGCCGGCTACCGCGACCGCCTCGCCCAGCTCGCCACCGACAGCGAAGAAATCCGCGCCGGCATCGAAGACACCCGCACCCTCGCCGCCGACGCCGAGCAGGAAGTCGCCGCCCTCCTCGATCAGCGCACCGCCCTCAACGAAGCCATCGAGACCGCCGACGCCGACCTGCGCCAGCTCCGCCGCGCCGCCAGCGACAGCCAAAACCAGCGCAGCCAGCACGAGGTCAAGCAGACCCATCTCCAGCTCCGCCTCGAGAACCTGACCCAGCATATCACCCGCCGCTACCAGCTCGACCTCGCCGATTTCCAGCCCGACCATTACGCCCTGATCATTGCCCTACGCGAGCAGGAGAAGCGCCAGTCCCGCCAAGCCGCCGCATCATCCGCCGAAGACCCCATAGCGCAAGCTTCCAGCTTGTCATCCCCCTCTGACCCCTCAGCCCCCGAGCCCAGCGAAGGTCACCCCATCGACTGGTCCATCGTCGAGACCCACGTCCGCGAGCTCGACCAGAAGCTCGAATCCATGGGCCCGATCAACCTCGACGCCATCCAGGAGTACGACGAACTCGAAGAGCGCCACACCTTCCTCGAAAACCAGCTCAACGACCTCACCACCTCCAAGCAGGAGCTGCTCGACGCCATCGCCAAGATCAACCTCACGACCAAGAAACTCTTCGCCGAGACCTTCGAGCAGGTGCGGATCAACTTTCAGGAAATGTTCACCGAGCTCTTCGGCGGTGGTAAAGCCAACCTGGTCCTGCAGGACGAATCCGACCCGCTCGAGAGCGGCATCGAGATCATCGCCAAACCCCCTGGAAAACAGCTCACCTCCATCACCCTGCTCAGCGGCGGCGAGAAGACCATGACCGCCGTCGCCCTCCTCTTTTCCATCTACATGGTCAAGCCCAGCCCCTTCTGCGTGCTCGACGAAATGGACGCCCCGCTCGACGAGTCAAACATCAACCGGTTCATCAAGATCCTCGACCGCTTCGTCTCGCAGAGCCAGTTCGTCGTCATCACCCACAACAAACGCACCATCGCCAAAGCCGACGTGCTCTACGGCGTGACCATGGAAGAACAAGGAGTCAGCAAACTGGTCGGCGTCCGTTTCTCCAACCGCGACGAGAGCCACGAAGGCAAAGACATCATCGGCACGAACAACCCGAGCCCCGTCCCCAGCGTGGCCGAGACCTTCGGCAAATCCGGCACCCTCCACAGCGAAACCGCCGTTCAGGCTGGATAGCCATCTCCCCTCCAGGCGGAGGCCAAATTTCCCCCCGCGAGCTGTCGGCAGGCGCACTTCCCGACACCGCTCCAGCGTCCGCGAAATTTGCGCTGTCGCTATACTAACCGCTTCCGGCAGACCATCCGGATCCCGCCGATGGGGGTGGTGGTGAAGATCAGGGTGGCATTCAAAGCCGCCGCCCGCGCGCGGAGATTGCGCATGCCCCGACCGGGAATCGTCCGGCACGACCGAAAGCCGGCCCCGTTGTCCTCGACCGTGAGGGTGAGGGCGCGGGCGCTCCCCTCCATCCGGATGCCGATGTGCCGAGGGCTGCCATGCATGATGGCGTTACTCACCGCCTCCTGCGCCATCCGGCAGAAGTGGAGGCAGTCCGCGGGCGGGAGATGGCGGGGAATGCCCGTGCAGATCGTCTCGCAATGGAGCCGGCCCGGATGGGTGGTGCGGGCCGCCAACTGGTGCAGGGCCAGGCTGAGCGAATAGCCATCAATCCACCAGGGACTGATGCCATGGGCGACCTGCTGCATTTCGGTGCCTATCTCCTCGATCGCCTGGCTGATTTCGGCAATCTGCCGCGGCAGGTCGCGGTCGTTCTTTTCCAGCAGCTTGCGCGTGGTGAATTGCAAGGTGGACAGACGAGCGCCCACGCCATCGTGCAATTCCTGAGCCACTCTCCTTCTTTCGTGCCGGATCACCTGCGCCAGTTCGGTTTCGAGAGCACGGACGCGGTGTTCGGCGGTGCGAAGCTGACTCTCGAGACTGGGCGGCGATTTTTTCACTGAATGGTCCGGCGCATGGGGGAGCTGAATCGTCGATCTCATCAATAAGAGACGTCCGAGATGCGCCGTCTTGCAGAAAAATCCAGCTCCGGCAGCCGGCAGCCGGATTAAAAACAATCCACCCGCCTCAGCAATCTTGACACGGGACCGCGCGGCAGTGGTAATCAGCGCCGTTTACCCAATAATGGCACCAGCACCTTGTGGCACATGCGGAAAGGGCGGGAAGATCGGATTTACCTTGATCGAATTGCTTATTGCAATGGCGATTGCGGGCGTTCTGGCGACCCTGCTTTTCCCGGTGGCGGGTCAGATGAGGAAACGCGCGGACAACGTGACCTGTGTCTCGAATCTTCGCCAAATCGGCTTGGGAATTCTGAATTACACCCAGGATCATGAGGGGCGCCTGCCCGGCCCGCTGCTGATCGGACAATATACCTATAAAGAGGGCTACCCCTTCCTCTCGTCGGCCTTGCGGGAATATGTGGACGTCTCGACCTCCTTCAAGAAATCGTTTCGCGACGATGTCTTCGTCTGTCCGGCGAACCGCCGGTCGCTGGGCCGGTATTTTGGCTACAGTCCTCCCTTTGGCATGAACGCTTTTGTCCGTTTCCGGGAGACGGATAAGACGGTGTCACCCTTCGGCTACGCCAACAGCTACCATTCGGCTCTTTTCGGGCAGAGCGCGGACACGCCCCCGCTGCTGAGCCATCGGCTGGCGGATATCGTGGATGAGCAAGGCGCGCCCGCCCAGGCCTCGACCTGGGCTCTCATGGATATCGATCAGCAATGTGAGTTCTCCACTTTTAAGGAGGCGGTGCGCTATGATCTTCTGCCGACGGCTCCGGTGCATGATCATCATCGCAACGGGATATTCTTCGACTTCCATGTGGGGCCTGTGCCTTTGGCGCGAAACATTATTGTTCCGGCTGCCCGCTAGGCAATTTCCGCCCACTCATGAAATCGGTTGTCCCCACTCTCCTTTCCGCTGTTTTTTCCTCGCTGGCCTACGCCGATCTGCAGATTTACGAGCCCTTCGCCTACGGTATTTCAGAGACGCTGGACGGCCAGAACGGAGGGACGGGATTCGGGACCAACGCCTGGGAGCCGGAAACCAACGCCACTATCGGGAGCGGATTGACCTATCCCGAAGTGTCTTCGCAGGGAAATGGGTTTCTCTCGGGAACCGGCGGAGCCGCTGCTCGACGAAATTTCGATCCCCTCCTCCCCGAGACAGGCGACGAGACCTGGTTCAGCTTTCTGTTGCGGCGCCACAGCGATCGCGTGGCTCGCGGCGGGGAAAACGACCTCATGGCTTTCTATCTGGCGCCCTCAGAGAGAACCCCGGGGATTTCGTTTGGGGTCATCTTTGACGAGAACGCCGGGGGAGCCGCTTTTTTCGGGAGCTACGGCGACCCTCCCGAATCCTATTTCCCAGGTCGCGGGCCGGAATTTTTTGATCCCACCAAGCCCTTTTTTACCGGGACCACCTATTTAATGGTCGGCCATATCGCCTGGAATCTGGCCGGCGATGAAGGGATCACCCTGTTCGTCAACCCCGCGGCGGAAGGCGGGGCTCCTTCCAGCGGAGAGGGACTGTCTCTTTCCGGAATCGACCTGAGAAGCGACTTTGGCGAAATGAAAGATCAGCTCCAGAGAATGACGGTGCTGATCAACGAGGGCGGGGAGTGGTCCGTGGATGAAATCCGCCTCGGGACCAGTTTTGCCGACGTTACACCGGTCCCCGAGCCCGCTCTGGCCTCGTTTCTTCTCTGCGGAGGCCTGCTTATTTCCACCCGCCGCCGGCGTTTCCGACCATAAGGACCGCGTGAGCATGGAGGTCCCCACTCAGATCACCCTGCTCTTCACCGATGTCGAGCGGTCCTCCACTCTGATCGAGTCGGTTCCCGACCAATATGCCCGGGCGCTGGCCGGGCATAATGATCTGCTCCGGCGCATCTGCGCCGCCCGGGGCGGCGAGGAATTTCATGATGCGGGCGACGGCTTGTATTTCGCCTTTCCCGAATGCGCCCAGGCGGTGGCGGCGGCCGGTGAGACCCAGCGCGCTCTGGCCAGCCACGAGTGGCCCTCCGCCGCCGTGGAGCTGCGGGTGCGGATGGCTCTCCATGTCTGCCTGTGCGAATATCGCGAGCAGCAATACCGCGGCTCGGGCATGCACCTGAACGCGCGCCTCCTCGCCGCCGCCCACGGGGGACAGATCCTCTGCTCGGAGAGCGTTCGCGAGGCCCTCGCGGATGAACGGATTTCCGTGCTCGGCACCTTTCATCTTCGCGGGCTGAGCGGCAGTCACCGCATCAGCCAGATCCGCTGGAGCGAAACGCCGCCCGCTTTCCCGCCTCCGCGCGCGGCCCATGCCCGACAGCACAATCTCCCGGTGATCGCCGACGCCTTCGTCGGTCGCGAGCGCGAGATGAGGACGCTGGGGGAAATGCTGCGCGATCCCACCGCCCGGCTGGTGACCCTCGAAGGGCGCGGCGGCATGGGTAAAACCCGCCTGGCCATCGAAGCCGCCAGAACGTTGCTGGGTGTTTTCGACCACGCGATCACTTTCGTCGCTCTCGCCGGCTGTCCCGATCCCCTGCTCCTGCCTCACACTCTCGCCGACATCCTCGGCTGCGCGCCCGAATCGGGTGGCGATCCACTGGAAGCGGTCATTGGAGAGCTGACGGGATACCCCTCGCTGCTGGTGCTGGATAGCCTGGAACATCTCGGCGACGGCATCAATGTTTCGATCGGCGCGCTCCTGGACCGCCTGCCCGAGTGCCACCTATTCGCCACGTCTCGCCGGGCGCTGGGCTTGAGGGCCGAGCGGGTGCTGCCCCTGGCTCCACTGCCGATCGAGCCAGGGGACGCGAATTCCGACGCGCTCGATCTTCTGGTGGCGCGAGCTCGGGGGAGTTCCGAGGATTTCGCGGTGACCGAGGCGAACCGCACCGTGCTGCTCGCGATCTGCCGCCGCCTCGATGGCATCCCGCTGGCCCTGGAGCTGGCGGCGGCCCGTCTCGATCTGCTCGATCCCCCCGGCCTGCTGGCATCGCTGGAAACGGGAGACGCGGCGGAAGCGGATGAGCCTCTGCGCCAGATCATCGCCTGGAGCGTGGCCCATTTGCCGCGGGATACGCAGCGGGTCTTTCGCCAGCTCGGCGTTTTCCGGGGCGGCGTGACGGCGCTGGCGGCGCGGGAAGTCTGCGAGATCGAAACGCCGGAGCAAACCCTCGGGCATCTGCACTTTCTTCGCCAGGTGCGCCTGCTGGCGACGCGCAGCGAGGGCCGCTACACCCTGCCTGGGACGGTGCGCCAATGGGCGCTGGACGCCCTGCCGCCCGAGGAGAAAACCGCCACCAGGAATCGGGAGATCGAATTTCTGATCAAGGCCGCCCGCCGGACCGGAACGAAAGTCGGCACTCCCGACGAGCGCGCGGCCGTCGATCATTTCGCCCCCGAGATGGACAACGTGATCGACGCCCTCCAGCATTCCCGGGATCTGAGCCGCCGCCTGCGTCTGGCCATTCAATGCCACTACTTCTCGATCTTCCGCGGGCTGGCTGCCGTGCTGCGCCCGTTCCTGCCGCATCCGGACTGCGGGGAACTCCTCGATATCGACGCCAAGCTGGCTGGTCAGGCCTGGAACGCCGCCGGACTGCTCGATCAGGACGCGGAGCGTCTCGAGGATGCCGCCGCGGAATTCCTGCGCGCCGAACAGCTTTTCGAACAAGCCGGAGCGGCCGTTTTCGCCATCAGTGCCCGGCTGAATTTCGGGATCGTGGCCGAAATGCGGGACCATTACGCCGAAGCGACCGCGAGCTACGAGAAGGCGCTGGCCAGCTACCGGGCGGCGGGGCAGATCGCCGAAATGGTCTCCACGCTGATCAACTGGGCGGTCTGCGAGAAGCGGCTGGGATCGCCCGCCCGGGCCGTGGACATGGGCGAAGAAGCGCTGGCGCTGGTCCGGGAGCATGCTCTGTCGGACGGCTCGCTTCAGGCCACCCTCGCCACCCTCAGTGATCTCTACCTTGGCCATGGCAATCTGACCGCCGCGCGGGGCTGCGGAGTGCGGGCTTTGTCCCTCGCGCGGACGATGGGCCGCACCACCAAGGTCGTCATTTGCCTCATCACGCTGGGTCAGATCGCAGCGGCGCAGGAGCGGGAGCGGGAAATGTCGGCCCTTTGCCAGGAAGCGCGAAAGTTGGTCCAGGCCACCGGTCTGACCCTGCAGCGGAGTATCGAGGAAGACCTCTCAATTTTGGAAAAACGTGCAAGATCGTCGATCTCGCGCGTTCGTTATTTAGAGGAGAGCGCGCCCTGAAGCCGGCGCCCGCTCCCGCCACCCCGTTATACAGCATGAAAAAATACCCCACGCAGTGCTTTCTCGTCACCATCCTCTGCGGCCTGATCCCGATCGGCTGCGCCACCCAGTCCAGCCCCAGCCGCATTCTCACGATCGACCGGACGCCCGTGCCGACCATCGACACAACGGGGCCGCTGCTGGCCGCGTCCCGGCTCACCGACACTTACTCTAATCCCGTCACCGTGCCGGGGACCACCTCCACCTTTAGCGTTTACCTGCCGCCCGTGCCCTCCGGCCTCCTCAACTCGAATGGAAAGTTGTCCATGAAGTTCGAGGCGTTCATCGTCACCATCGAGAGTTCCTTCGGAAAATTGAAGGTTTCGCCGCAATCCGGCGGCCCGCACTCCTCGATCTTTACGCAGGCCAGCGGGCTCTTTAGCGGAAACGAGACGATCGAACTCACTCCCGCCACCGGTTCCGAGGACGTGCATAAAAACGATATCCAGTTCAAACTGAAATCCACCGGCGGGCTCACGGAGGATGAGCTGATGGTGATTCTGGGGCGCGCTCCCGCCAGTGGCGAAGCGTCACCTGTCTATGAGCTGGGGCTTTTCTACACGGTCGATGTGCCCTGATTTCACCAGCGACGGGAAGTCCGCACAAACGATCGCGGCTCTGGCCCGCACCTTTCGCGAGATCGGCGCGGATGAGGGCACGCTCTGGCTGCTGGACGAACCGCAGGCCCATCTCGTTCCCCGATGGAACTCCGGGCCCGAGGCGGCTCGTTTCGTCAATTCATACCGCCAGCCGCTGGAGCGGGGACTCATCAGCCTGGTCTGCATCAGCGAGCAGAGCCTTTGCGAAAATCAGGTCTATCGAAATGACACCCAGGATCCGACCCTCGATCGCAAGCTGGGAAAACGCACCTGCTCGATGATTGCCGTCCCTGTCCGCCATTGCGGCGCCATTCGGGGCGTGGTCTCCTGTGTGAAGTTGAGATCGCGCGACGACCATGAAAGCGATCCGCCGGGCTTTACGTTGAGCGATCTGGAAACGGTGGCGGGCGTCGCGGAGATCGCGGGCTCCGCGATGGCCGCGGAAGCTTGAACACCTGGCCTTCGCCCGAAGAGGCCCGGGCGGCTCTGGCGGCGGGCCGGGGCCGCGGAGTGAGGATCGCGCTGCTCGACTCCGGGGTCGAACTTTCGCATCCGGCTCTGGCGGGGCTTCGGCTGGGGGACGATCTAGTCTTCACGGCGCGCGAGGGCCGAATCATCGAGGAGAACGGCGACGGCGCGGATCCCTACGGTCACGGGACGGCGGTGGCGGGCATCATCCACGAACTGGCCCCGGAGGCGGAGATCGGGAGCTTCCGGGTGCTGGGCGACACGCTGACGGCGCGGACGGCGATGATCATGGAGGGTGCGCGGCAGGCGATCGACCGGGGGTATCACATCATCAATTGCAGCCTCGGGTGCGGGATTCCGGAGCATGTTTTGAAATACAAGGACTGGGTGGATGAAGCGTATCTGCGGGGGGTGCATGTGGTGGCGGCATGCAACAACCAGGACTTCAGCCGACCGGAATGGCCGGGCTCGTTTTCGTCCGT
>JBGTNO010000341.1:0-9031 GCA_041743065.1 Chthoniobacterales bacterium | reverse complement strand
ATGCCAAGCGGGTCGTCGGCCGGAAGGTCTATGGCGGGCAGACGCAGTATATGCCGCTCAAGGTGAACTACGCCGGCGTCATGCCGATCATCTTCGCCCAGGCCCTGCTGATCTTTCCGTCCACCATCGTGGGCATGGCTTTCAAGGATTCGCCCACCGCCGCCCGGATTGCCGGCATGCTGGGCGAGGGCTGGCTGCATTACCTTTTCTATGGCGCCATGATTTTCTTTTTTAGTTACTTCTGGGTGGCGACGCAGTTCCAGCCCGCGCAAATTGCCGACGATCTCAAGAAATACGGCGGCTACATTCCCGGAGTCCGCCCGGGCAAGCCGACTGCCGACTTTCTTGACTTCACCATGACGCGCCTGACGTTTGCGGGCGCCGTCTTCCTCACCATCATCGCCATTCTGCCCTCGATGCTCTCTCGGCAACTCGGCATCCCACACACCACCGCCCAGTTTTTCGGAGGGACCGGCCTGCTCATTATCGTGGGTGTGATTCTGGACACCATGCGCCAGATTGAGACGCACCTTATCCAGCGGCATTACGACGGATTCCTGCGCAAGGGTCGTCTGCGAGGCCGGTTTGAGCGTAATCCGGCGGCCCGAGGCCAGGCCGTGCAGCAAAGAACTCTTCTCTGGTTGTACGTCGTCATCGCCGCGCTGATTTTGGGTGGAGTGGTGGCGATGCTGATCCGCGCCAATCCCTAGGCTCGCCTTGAAGCAGCGGATCGTGCTTCTCGGCCCTCCCGCCTCCGGGAAGGGCACCCAGGCGGAGTTGTTGAGAGAGCATTTGCAAATTCCTGCCGTATCACCGGGTGCCATCCTGCGCGAGGAAGCTCGTCTCGGCACGGAGCTGGGGCAAAAAGCGGCCTCGTTCACGGACCAGGGGCGCTTGGTCCCCGACGACCTCGCCGTATTGGTCGTGGAGAAATGGCTCGCGGGGCACGGAGATCGATTCGCTTTCGACGGCTTTCCGCGCTCTCTCGGGCAGGCCCGGCTCACGGAAACCATGTTGACGGCGCGTGGATCCGGTTTGGACATCGTGTTCTTCTTCGAGGTGGACGAAGCGGTGTCCCGCGACCGGATCTTGCGCCGTCGAATCTGTCATCAGTGCGGGCGCGTGTTCAGTATCGGCAGGCAGATCGCCGATCAAAATTCTCCATGCCCCGTCTGCGGCGCCGCCCTTTCCCGGCGACCGGATGATGACCTGAAAACCCTCGCGATCCGGATGGACGAATATCGCGCTCAGACTTTGCCCCTGCTCGATTTCTACGAGCAGAGGGAGCTGCTCGTGCGGCTGGACGGAAGACCGGCCCCGGAAGACGTTTTTGCGGTATTGCGCGCCCACCTCACATGATTCCGATCAAGCGTGGCCATGAAATTGAAGCGATGCGGCGGGCCGGCCGGATTGCCAGCGAGATCGTGCAGAAATTGAGCGCGATGCTCCAGCCCGGCGTCACGACAGGCGAAGTCGATGCCGCGGCGGCGGACCTGATGGCCCAGGCGGGTTGCATGAGCGCTTTCCTCGGTTATCACAAATTTCCGGGCCACATCTGCATTTCGCTCAACGAGGAAGTCGTCCACGGCATCGGCGGGCCGCGCAGGATTCAGTATGGCGATATCGTGAAGATCGATTGCGGCGTAATCAAAAACGGCTGGGTGGGGGACACCGCCACCACCGTGCCCGTGGGGCTGGTGGATGAAAAAATCCTCAGCCTGCTGCGCGCGACCGAAGAAATTCTGCACGACGCCATTGGGCTCGTTCGCGCCGGCAAACGCCTCGGCGACATGTGCTCCTACATCGAGCGGCGGGTGTCGCAAAACGGCTACACCGTCGTCCGCGAATTTGTCGGCCATGGAGTGGGGCGCAAGCTGCACGAGGAGCCGCAGGTGCCAAATTACGGGCGCAAAGGAAGCGGTCCCAAGTTGAAACCGGGCATGATTCTGGCCATCGAGCCGATGGTGAATCTGGGGAAACAGGGTGTTCGCATCCTCGACGACGGCTGGACGGTGGTCACGGCGGACGGAAAAGCCTCCGCGCATTTCGAGCACACCGTGCTGGTGACAGAGGGAGATCCGGAAATCCTGACCTGGCGGGAGCGGACCTTATCCCGATGAAAGCGGCCGCGCGGATTATTTTTTTTCAGGAAGCTAAATCAGAAGTTGCCAAACCAACAGATTCTGATAAAAGTGCCCCCCTGCCGCGCACCCGGCGAAGTGAGTTCGACGTGGGGCAGGCAGGCAGACTCATCGCTCTGAGAAACCCGTGCTGGCCCAGCGCCGCCTCGTTTATCAGCGCGATTTTTTATCCTTTGGAACAAACCAACCATGAAAGTTAGAGCATCGGTCAAAAGGCTTTGTGAACATTGCCGCGTCGTTCGACGCGAAAATGTCATTCGCGTCGTCTGCAAAAACCCTCGTCATAAGCAGCGCCAGGGCTAAAGTCCCACGCTGAATCATTTTTAGATTATGCCACGTTTACTTGGTGTCGAAATTCCCGGCGAGAAACGCCTAGAGGCCTCTCTGCCTTACATCTACGGCATTGGCCCGGCGACCGGAAAACGGATCCTCGAACAGGCCAATCTGGACCCGAACATGCGGGCCAAGGATATGTCTCCCGAGCAGCTGAACGCACTGATCCATGCGATCACCGAAAGCGGATTGCTTATCGAAGGCGATCTTCGCCGGGATAATCAGGCCAATCTGAAGCGGCTGCAGGCGATTAATTGCTATCGCGGCATCCGGCATCGCCGCGGACTTCCCGTGCGTGGCCAGCGCACCTCCACCAATGCCCGCACTCGTAAAGGGGCGCGCAAGACGGTCGGCGTGCAGCGCAATAAGGACGCCAAGAGCGGCAAAGTCTAGCCCGAGCTTCCGAATCACATAGTCTTTGCAGAGATAATTTATGGCAGATAAACCGACAGACGAGAGCAAGCCCGGGGAAACTTCGGTCGCCGCTCCAGAGGAAACGCCAGCCGCCCCTTCCGAGGAAGCGCCTGCGGCAAAGGCTCCCGCCGCCGAGGCTCCAGCTGAAAGCAAGTCCAAAGCCCCCAGGAAGGACGCTCCCAAGGAAGCTGCGCCTGCCGAAGGCGAAAAAGCCGCCAAGCCCGCCAAAAAGAAAGCGGGTCCCAAGGCGGAAGCGCCTGCCGAAAACAAGCCGGATCCGCTCGATCTCGATACCATCGAGCAGCCGAAGATCATCAAGGCCAAGGGCAGCAAGAATATTTCCAATGGCATTGCCCACGTGCAGGCCACTTTCAATAACACCATCGTCACGGTGACGGATCCCGTCGGCAACCTGCTGGGCTGGTCCAGCGCTGGCAAGTGTGGCTTCCGCGGTTCGCGCAAAAGCACCGCCTACGCCGCCCAGATGGTGGCGCAGGATGCCTGCCGCCAGGCCATGGGCCATGGTCTTCGCGAAGTCGAGGTTCGGGTCAAGGGACCGGGGGCCGGTCGTGAGTCCGCGGTTCGGGCTATTCAGGCGATCGGCTTGGAAATCTCCGTGATCCGCGACGTCACTCCTGTGCCGCACAACGGTTGCCGTCCTCCGAAACAACGCCGCGTCTGATCCACGCCACCCTTACCAATTCTATTCCATGGCACGTTATACAGGCCCTAAAAACCGAATCAGCCGCCGCTACGGCGTGCCCCTTTTCGGCACCAATAAATCTCTTGAGCGGAAAAATTATCCGCCCGGTGTCCACGGCCCTCGCGGTTCGCGCCGCAAGCAGTCCGATTACGCGGTCGCTCTGGCCGAGAAGCAAAAACTGCGTCACCAGTATGGCGTGCTGGAGCGTCAGTTCCGCCGCTATTTCCGCACCGCCATTTCCCAGCGCGGTATTACCGGTGAAATCCTGCTGCAGCTTCTGGAGCGTCGGGTGGATAACATCGTGTATCGCATGGGCTTCGCGAATTCCCGCAGCGGCGCACGTCAACTGGTTTCTCACGGCCACGTGCTGGTGAATGGCCGCAAGTTGAACGTCTCTTCCGCGACTCTGCGTCCTGGAGACAAGGTGCAGATCAAGGATCGCCCGTCTTCCCGCAGCCTGGCTTCGAAAAATCTGAGCCTGACGGAAATCATTCCAGTGCCCGATTGGGTCACGGTCGATAAGGAAGGGTTTTCCGGCGAGGTCAATCGCATCCCGAGTCGGGAAGAGATCGCGCCAGTGGTGAACGAGCAGCTCATTGTCGAGCTTTATTCGCGCTAGCCGGCCTAGATCCCTAAACGCGGTATCTGGCGCATTGCGCCTGTTTGTCGGCGCGGTAGGACGGGTCATGGCAAAACCAATACCGGATCACTCTGACAGAGGCCGGGGGGATTTGAGCGCGCTGGGTAGAACTTCCCAAACCGACGCCAAGCGATATGTGCCTGCTCGCACGCTTTTACTTCGTGACGTGGGTGAGCACGCGCCCCGTGGCGCTGCTTGGCGGATGTCGCCCGGGCTCTGGGATCGGTGTTCGCACCGTCGAGCCAATCAAGGAGCGCTTTGTGGAGGATGGATTGGAGGCAGCGCTGGGAGGCAAGCCGCGGAGCGGTCCCCCGAAGATTATCTTTTTGATGGAGCCTTGGAGGCAAGGGGAACCGCGCTGGTTTGCTCCGATCCGCCCGATGGTTGCTTCCCGGTGAATCGGGCGCCTTTTCGCCGCCAAAGTCGGGGCAAGTCGTGGCGACGCTGGGCAAGGAGCCGGGGCTCGACTCCGGCCATCGACGGCGCGGCGGTTGCGGTGCAGGAACATGGCCGCAAGCATCGCCGCCGGGACCGCCGCGCGGCAACAGGCTCTTCTCCACTACACGCCTCAACTGACGTAAGACAGATTTGCAATCTGTCCGGGCGAGCGCGAGCGAGGCGGAGGGTACCCGCCGCCTGTGGCCAAATCAGTGGGAAGGGGGAAGCGGACGAGACGTCCGCGCTCCTTGAGGTCGGAAAATCGAGACGTCGTCTCCCATGGTCGCGGCCAGCCCCAGCACCGCCAGAGCCGCCCGGCCCGCTCGCCAGCCAGCAGGTGCCGCCACACTTTTACGGCGAGCAAGGAGAAGAATCCACGCGACCAATCCCACGGAATTCGTAGAAGAACGGAAAAAAGGGGTCCGTGCGTGCGTGCAAAGAGGGACGGACGCGGCGCTGAGAAGCGCTCAGTCCGCGAAGATTTCGGCGACCGGGAATCGCAGGCCGGGGAGGAGGGGAGTTTCGGCGGTGTCGGACTCTTCGAGGATGCGAGTCGGGCGTGAGGATTCGCGGGGAAGATCGTAGATCTGGAGTTGGCGGGTTTCGGGGGAGATGATCCAGAATTCGATCACGCCACAGCGCGCATACAGCTCCCGCTTGTCGCGCAAATCGCGTTTTGAGGTGCTCGGCGACAGGATTTCGACCGACAGATCAGGAGCGCCGTGGACACCATCGCGCTCCAGTTTCACGATGTTCTCACGGGCGACATAGACAATGTCGGGCTGAACCACGTTGTATTCGTCCAGATAGACATCGAGCGGTGCAGCGAAAGCCTGGCCGATCTTATGCTCGTGGAGCCAGGAGTAGATGATGCGGCAGAGGTTGCGGGAGATTCTTTGGTGAAAGAGATTCGGGGAAGGCGACATGAGCAGTTCTCCGTTGATGACCTCGTAGCGCTTCCCGTCGTCCTCCATCCGCCGGTAGTCGTGGATCGTGAATAGTTTTTCGGCCGCGATCGCCATGATCATGAGTAAACGCCATCGGAGGCTCCCATGCAAGCAGGGGCGGAGGCGCGCCGATGCTGGGTTTGGCGCGAAGTCTTTTCGTAACCTGATAGACTCTCCGACTTATGCGAATCGATAAATTCACGGCGAAGATGCAGGAGGCGCTCCAGGCGACGCAGGAGGTGGCGGCGCGCTTTTCCCAGCAGGAAATCACCAACGAACATTTTCTCCTCGCGCTGCTGGAGCAGGCGGAGGGGGTGACGCGCCCGCTTTTTGAGAAAATGGGGGTGCCGACGGCGCAGTTGGCTCAGGCGCTGGAGAGCGAGCTGTCGCGGCGGGCGAAGGTGCAAGGGTCGTCGGTGCAGCCGCAGATCGGGCAGGGGCTCCGGACGACGATCGAGGCGGGCGAGAAGGAAATGGCCAAAATGCAGGATGAGTATCTGAGCGCGGAGCATTATCTGCTGGCGCTGACGGGATCGAAAGGGGTGGCGGCGGATTTGCTGAAAGGTCTGGGCGTCGCCCGCGACCGGCTGATGCAGGCGCTCCAGCAGGTGCGCGGGTCGCAGCGGGTCACGGATCAGAATCCAGAGGGGAAATACCAGACCCTGGAGAAATACGGACGCGATCTCACGGAGCTGGCGCGGCGCGGGAAGATCGATCCGGTCATCGGACGCGATAACGAAATTCGCCGGGTCATGCAGGTGCTCTCGCGGCGGACGAAAAACAATCCGGTGCTGATCGGCGAACCGGGCACGGGCAAGACGGCGATTGTGGAGGGGCTGGCCCGGCGGGTGGTAAGCGGCGATGTGCCGGAGTCGCTCAAAAACAAGCGGGTCATCGCGATGGACATCGGCTCGATGATCGCGGGCGCGAAGTTCCGGGGTGAATTCGAGGACCGGCTGAAGGCGTTTCTGAAAGAGGTGACGGATTCGGAGGGGGAAGTGATCCTATTTATCGACGAACTGCACACCATCGTCGGGGCGGGCGCGGCGGAGGGCGGCACGGATGCTTCCAATTTACTCAAGCCGCAATTGGCGCGCGGCGAGCTGCGGACCATCGGCGCGACGACCCTGGATGAGTATCGCAAATACATCGAGAAGGACGCGGCGCTGGAGCGGCGGTTCCAGCCGGTGATGGTGAACGAGCCGAGCGTGGAGGATACCATCGCCATTCTGCGCGGGCTGAAGGAACGCTACGAGGTGCATCACGGAGTGCGGATTCAGGACGCGGCGATCGTGGCGGCGGCGGTGCTCTCGAACCGTTATATCTCGGACCGGTTTCTGCCGGATAAAGCGGTCGATCTGATGGATGAAGCGGCCTCGCGGCTGAAGATCGAACTGGATTCGATGCCGACGGAGATCGATCAGGTCGAGCGCCAGATCATGCAACTGGAGATGGAGCGTCAGGCGTTGATGAAAGAGAAGGACGCGGCCAGCCGGGAGCGGCTGGAAAAGGTGGAGCGCGACCTGGCTAATGCGAAGGAAACGAGCGCACAGCTCAAGGCGCAGTGGCAGAGCGAGAAAGGGGAGATCGATCAATCGCGCAAGCTGCAGGAGCAGATCGAGCAGGCCCGCATCGAGCTGGAGCAGGCGCAGCGGCGCGGCGAGCTGGGCCGAGCGAGCGAGCTGCAATACGGTCGGATTCCGGAGCTGGAGGAGGCGCTGCGCACCCACAATGAGAAGCTGGGCACGATCCAGGAAACGCAGCAGATGTTGAAGGAAGAGGTGACGGAGCAGGACATCGCGGAGGTGGTGGCGACCTGGACCGGGATTCCCGTGTCGCGTTTGCAGGAGGGTGAGCGCGAGAAGCTGGTCAAAATGGAGACGCGGCTGGGCGAGCGGGTGATCGGTCAGCGGGAGGCGATCACGGCGGTGTCGAACGCGGTGCGGCGCGCGCGGGCGGGATTGCAGGACGAGAACCGGCCGATCGGGTCGTTCATTTTTCTGGGGCCGACGGGCGTGGGGAAGACGGAACTGAGCCGCGCGCTGGCGGAGTTTCTCTTCGACGACGAGAACGCGATGGTCCGTATCGACATGAGCGAATACATGGAGAAGCACACGGTGGCGCGGCTGATCGGCGCGCCGCCGGGCTACGTGGGCTACGAGGAGGGCGGGCAGCTTTCGGAGGCGGTGCGGCGGAAGCCGTATAGCGTGATCCTGTTCGACGAGATCGAAAAGGCCCACAGCGATGTGTTTAACGTCCTTTTACAGGTGTTGGACGATGGACGGATCACGGACGGGCAGGGGCGGACGGTCGATTTCAAAAACTCGGTCATCATTATGACGAGCAATATCGGGAGCCAGTTCATCACGGGCGACGCGGAAAAGGAGGAGCGGGACCGGCGGGTGATGGAAACTTTGCGCGGGCATTTTCGGCCGGAGTTCCTTAACCGGGTCGATGAGATCATCATCTTCGATCGGTTGAACGAGGCGGACCTGACGCAGATCGTGGAGATTCAGCTGGGGCGGCTCTTGAAACGGCTGGAGCAGCAGAAACTGACGCTGGAGCTGACCGACGCCGCGAAGGCGCGGCTGGCGCGGGAGGGTTATGATCCGGTGTATGGAGCGCGGCCGCTGAAGCGCGCGGTGCAGCGGGAGATTCTCGACCCGTTAAGTCTGCGGCTGCTGGAAGGAGAGTTCGGGCCGGGGTCGAAAATCGTGGCGGACGAGAAAGATGGCAAGCTGGTGTTTGCCACGTAGCGCAAGCTTCCAGCTTGTCGTCCAAAAACCGGAGCCGGAGGCTCAAATTTGATGAACACAACTGGTTGGAAACCAGTTGAGTCTGTTTCTTTTCGGCCTGGTCAATCCGGTGGTGCGCACGGTGCGGGGGCTGTGCGCGGCCAGCCGACTGGACCGGGTGCAGCAGGATATCTGCGGCAGGCCGGGCGGGTGCGGGTGGTGTGGGTGGAGACCGCCACCGCCGGCACGCTGATCCTGGCTGCCAGTCTCGCGCCGGAGGAGCTGAGCGGCGGGCTGGTGGCGCGGATGTACCGGCGGCGCTGGCAGATCGAATGCTTTTTCCGATGGGTCAAATGTCTGCTGGGCTGCCGGCACTGGCTGGCGGAGAGCCGGGCGGGAGTCAGCCATCAGCTCTATCTGGCGCTGATTGCCGCCGTGCTGCTGCAGCAGGCCTTGGGACGGCGGCCCACCCGCCGGATGTTCGAGCTGCTGCAGTTCCACCAGCTGGGCCTGGCCACAACCGACGAGCTGATGGAGGGGCTCAGCCGCGAAGCGGCCCGTCAGGACGCCGCTGCGCAAAAACGCCGGTAAGCTCCAGGGGGAATCCGCGCCCATTGGGGCGCGGAGGGCGGCGCGTGCCCGCAGCCCGGCCAGGCAGGCGTTCCGGAGTGCCGCGGGCG
>JBGTNO010000340.1:0-3522 GCA_041743065.1 Chthoniobacterales bacterium | reverse complement strand
GCGACATGTAGCTGGCTCCACCGGCTGAAGCGGGGACCGGCAGGCCGCGGACAGTCGGCTCGACGGTCGGGCGGGACCGCTCCGGGGCGGTGGCGGAACTCTTCGGGGCCGATGCCGCCGTGGTCGGTTCGGGATCGGGCGCGTCGAGGCCGAGCCGTTTCGCATCCTCGGCGGTGACTTCAAGGTACCCCAGCGTCGCGCCCACGGCGTAACTTTGATCGACCTCGACCAGCCATTCCTCCACTACGCCGGGGCAGGGACTGGTGACGCCCATCACCGCTTTGTTGGTCTCCACTTCCAGCACGTCCTGGTCGCCCGCCACGGTGTCGCCGGGCTGAACGGTGATGCTGACGATGGTCGCCTCGGCGATCGATTCGCCGAGCTGGGGCATAATGATCGGGATTCGCGGCATGGTAATTTATTGGTTGAGGAGGCGGCGCAGGGCCTCGGCGATGCTGTTGGCGGTGGGGCGGTGCGTGCCCCAGAGGTTGGGGTGATACGGGACGGGAGTGTCTTTGGCGTTGAGCCGCATGGGTGCGGCATCGAGCAGGGTAAAGCCTTCCGCGGCGACGCGCGCCACGATTTCGGCGGTGACGCCGCCCCAAGGCCAGCCTTCGCCCAGCGCCAGGATGCGACCGGTGCGGGCGACGGAGGCGAGCACGGTGTCGGTGTCGAGCGGCTTGACCGACCGCAGATCGACCACCTCGATTTCGTAGCCCTCGGTCTGCAATTCCCGCGCGGCGGCGATGGCCTCGTGCACCATCGCGCTATACGTGACCACGGTGGCGTCGCGCCCGGCGTGGGCGATGCGGGCTTTGCCGGCGGGGAGCGCCTCGTCGGGCAGGCTCTCCGCTTTCAGGTGATAATAAAGATACTTGTGCTCGAAAAAGAGCACCGGATCGTCGATGGCGATGGCCTCGAGCAGCATGCTGTAGGCGTCCTCCACCGTGGCCGGGGTCATGGCGATCAGTCCGGGATATTGCGAGTAAATGGAATCCATGCTCTGGCTGTGGAACGGCCCGCTCCCGGCCGTGCCGCCGGAGGGCAGGCGGATCACGATCGGGCAGGGCACCTCGGTCCGCCAGAAAAGCGTCGCGGCGTGATTGACGATCTGATTAAAACCGGCCGTCGAGAAATCGGCGTACTGCATCTCGATGATCGGGCGCATGCCCTCAATGGCCGCGCCGATGGCGGCTCCGACCATGGCGTCCTCGCTGATGGGCGAGTCGATCACCCGCCCGGGGAATTCCCGGGCCAGGTTTTTGGTGGCCTTGAAAGCGCCGCCAAACTCCCCCACATCCTGCCCGTAGATGAAGACGCGCGGATCGTCCTGGAGAGCTTTCGCCTGGGCGGCCCGGATGGCGTCGAGATAAGTGATACTCACAGAAAAAAAGGTGAACGGTCAGCCGATCGGGAAACCGTCGCGCAGACGGAAGGTCGAGAGCGCGGACCAGTCTTCATCGGAGGGATCGGGCGCGGCTTCGCGCTGAACTTTCGCGACCACCTCTTCGACCTGCTGGGCGGCCTCCGCTTTCCAGTCCGCCATTTCGTCGGGCGTGCCCCATTTTTTCTCGAGAATCTCGTTTTCCGCCAGCGCCAGGCAGTCCGCGCCCAGAGCCGAATCCTTCAGGTCGCGGGAAATGTAAGTCGGGTCGTCGTGTTCGCCGTGCCCGGCGAGGCGAAGCAGCTTGGCCACGATGAGCTGGGGACCGCCGCCGGAGCGCGCGGCTTCCATGCTGGCCCCGGCCGTTTCGAGACAATCGCCCAGGCTGGTGCCATCCACGCTCCAGCTTTGGACGCCGTAGCCGATCGCTTTATCCGTCAGCTCCGCGCAGGCAAACTGGCGCGAGCTCGGCGTGGAGTAGGCGTATTGATTATTGGCGATCACCATGATCAGCGGCAGATGCTCGACCGCCGCCATGTTCAGCGCCTCGTGGAAGGCGCCGGTGGAGGTCCCGCCCTCGCCCAGACAGCTCACCCCGATCGAGCCCTCCTCGCCCCGCAGTCGCCGGGCCAGCAGCATGCCGTTCACCACCGAGATCATGGCCCCGAGGTGGCTAATCATCGGGAGATAACCTTCCCGCGGGCGTCCGCGGTGCACATTTCCATCCCGCCCGCGCATCGGCCCGAGCCGGGAACCGAGGTAGGTCCGCGTGGCATCGATCAGCGGTTCGCCGAAGGCCAGCCGGCCCGCCTGATCGCGGATGAGCGGCGCGAAGATATCCGTCTTGCGCAGCAGCATCCCGAGCGAGGCGCTGAGGGCTTCCTGGCCCTTGCCGATGAAGACGCCGCCGAAGATTTTGCCGCCGCGGTAGAGGTTGGCGTATTTCTCCTCCGAGATGCGGGCCAGCAGCATCCAGCGGAAGGCGGCAAGGAATGAAGCTCGCGAGGACGGCGGGTGGCGTGGCTCCGGTGGCAACGGTGTTTCAACCATCAAGCGTCGAGTCTAGGGGGCATCCGGCGCCGCGCGCAAACGTTTCCTGCGAAGCTTCCGGAAGGCTTTTCAATAGAAGAGACTCACGCCCATCACTCCGCCCGCCGAGTTCAGGCCGAAGTTTCGGCTGGCGGTGTTGGCGTTGGAAATGTGGCGCACCCCCGCTTCCGCGAAGAGAGCGCAGCGGTCGCTGAACATGTAGCGAAGGCCGAGGCTCGTCTCGAGATTAAACTCGAAGCCCGAGCCGATCACGTGCTGGGCGCGGTTCTCGTAAATATCGTTGAAGAGCCCGCCAGCTCCGATCTGCGCGTAGGGCACAAACTTGCGGCCCGGGGGCACGACATTATAGCGCAGCAACAGGGTGCCGCCCGCCAGCATCCCGTGAGGGCCATAGGTCACTCCGCCCGCGTAGAGATCGAGCAGAAATTCCAGATTGCCGGACAGTCTGCCGGGCTGGGCGGAGGTGAGCATCCAGCCGTGGCGCAGGCTGAAGATCCCGAAATCCAGATTGGGCCGCAGGGTCGTGCCGGGCGTGAGCGAGCCAAAATAGCCGCCGCCCAGTTGCACTTCATGCGCTCCCTTTCCGTAGGGAAAAGCCGCTTCGAGAGCGGGTTGCTCCATCTTATATTCCAGGCAGGCGGAGGGACCGGCGTGGGCGGCGGGCATTCCCAGAGCAGCGGCCAGAGCTAAAGCGGAAAGGCGGGAAAGAAGGAGCGACATGTGCCAAAAAGTGTTGGGCGGCCCGGTAAAGTGCGAGCAAAAAAACGGCGGAAACGAGCCGTTTCCTTGGCGTTGACGGCGGGGCGGCCCTACGCTCGCTTCTTCCCCATGAAGTTTCCCGATTTCGTTTTTGCGCGGCTCGCCGGCGCGGCCTTCCTGATTTTGCCGGGATGCCACCGGGCCGGACAGGAACCCTTTTATATGAAGGACATCGAAGCCCTGCGGCGCTTGCCCGAGGAGGACCGGTGGCGCATGCGGGAGAATATTCTCGCGGAAGCCGCTCAGCTTCCCGATCGGCCGGTGCGGGGAGATCTTCCCGCCGGAACGGTCACGGCGCGGGGCGCGCTGCGCCGCGCGGGGGCGCGACC
>JBGTNO010000339.1:0-3867 GCA_041743065.1 Chthoniobacterales bacterium | reverse complement strand
GACCTTGGGCAGCGAGCAAGAGCCGGAGCCTGATGTCGTCGCGGTGGATTTTCCCTCATCGGCTCATCCGCTCACCTCGTTGGAAGTGCTGGCGGGTTATGAATTGCGCGAGTCGATCATTCTCGCCCTCAAATTGCGGGGCGTGCCGGTGGTCGTGGATGTGTTTCTGACTCCGGCGCGTTCGGCATCCGAGTATCGCCCTCCCGCCAGCGTGGTGCGCGGGGCGATCCACGGGGTCGCGGCGAACGCGATCTCAGTGATGCATCGCCCCGGCGTCGGGATGGAGTTGGTACATTCGAGGGTAAACAAGCAGTGGGTCTCGGAGGAAAAAAACCGCCGGGAAGCTCCGGCAAATCCTTCGGAATTTTGGAAACTTGCTCGCGAAATCGCTGCCACGATGACTCCGCCGATCGAGGGAAAATTGCTGGCGATTCCCCGTCCACTTGCAGATGCGCTGAACGATGGCGGCGCGGCGGTGGTGATCGACTGGAGCAACGTTACCGATGACAGCGCGTATGCGCATCCCGTGCTGAATTCGTTCTGGCAGGTTCGGCTTGCCGCCATCAATCGCGATTGTGGTCTCTTGCAAAACAAAGCGCCCAAGGACGAAGAGCTGGATCTGCCGGCTGCGACCGAAGCTTTGGCGCGCGCGGCCCGCATCTATAGTCTGCACGGATGCTATGGCGCGAGGGCGGATGACCCTGCCGCCTTCCGCAATGCGGCAAGGGGGCTGGTGCTGGCCCAGGCCGTCATCCGGCTCACCGGCGGGGATGAGCGCGCGCGGCAATTCGAGGCGGAACTGCGCGCCTTGGTCGAACGCATTGTCTGCCGCCGGCCGCTGGTCGATTTCGCCAGCCACGACTTTCTCCTCCCTGAAACAAGCCTCCTGCTGCGGCGGGAGACGAAAACGGAAACCCTGACGCGCGTCCCTGAAGTGCGCAATTTCTTCGACTTCCTGCTCCTGCTCGAGACCAAGACTTACATTGCAGGCTTTGAAAAAGAGGCCAGCCACAGGGACTTTGCGAAGGATAGGTGGGGCCTGGACGGTCCGGCCCTCGCCTGGTCGCACAGCTCCACTCGATTTGAGGCTGCGGGTTGGATGAGAGCCATGATCCAGTCCAACATCGGTGGCGAAAAGGAAAAGAACCGCGGGGCGATGGAACAGGAACTGGATCTTCTGGACATTACGCTGGGCGATAAAGCGCCGGGGGCCTTTGAATTTGTAAAGCAGGACTATCGGGAGTTTTTGCAGGCTACCGAAACCGAACCAGAACGCCGACTGCCCGGCTGGGAGCACGTCGCCAAGGTGAGTGATCGCGACAAATCCGACCGACTGGCGTTTCTGCGTTTCCTCGGGATTCTGCACCGGTTGAGCTCCAACGTGGCGGTCGCGATCACCGATGTGAGCAGCACTTCGCTGACGCAGGGGTGGCAGGACATTCGCCCGGAGACCCTGCACCGCTATGGAGCGATGGTGCGCGGTGCGGGCGAGTATTACAAAACGCGGGGATTCTATTTCGCGGGCGATGCGGAAAAATTGATAAAACGCCTCGGCGACGGGGACACCGGACTCGGCCAGACCTTCTCGTTCCGGCCCTCCCTCGACACCCGGGCTGTGCTCGACTGGCGCTGGATCGGCGAAGATCTCCAGGCCGCGCTGGATGGCCCGGCGCGCGCCGTGACCGAACGCCTGCTCGACGCGATCGGCGATGATGCCTTGCGCTCCGAATTGCTGGCGGGCACGCCATCCGAGGCGGCCAGGGACGGCTTCATTTCCGCTCTGCGACGAGCTTCGGAGGAGATGTCTTTTTTTCAAATCGGCCTGTTTGCCGGTGTGGCGGATCAAAAAGCGGTGATGGCCGATTCGGCGCTGCGAAACCATCCCATTGACCCCGAACTGCTGCGCGATACCCGCATCGATCTGCTGGCGTCTGTTTTTCCATCCAGCATTGCCTGGTCAAGCAGCGGGCTGATGGCTTCGTGGACCGGCCAGCGGCACTGGCGGAAAACTGCCCAGATGCTCGCTCTGGCGAGGCAGGGAAACGATCGGGAGGCATGGCTGGCCGCCAGGGAGTTTCTCACCACGGCAGAAGGCGGCGATCGCTGGCTGCCCACCACTTTGGAGGTCGCTGCAAAAGTCGGCGCGGTGGGGGAATGCCTGCAAATCCTGGCGCCGATCTGTGGCACAGGTTTTCGGTGGGATGACTGGCGGTTGTGGGAAAACTACTGGCTCCCGAAGGTCGAAACAACACCGCGCAAAATTCAATCCGGCATGAACTCTGCAAGAGACTACTTGGCCCGAATGAACTACCACCTCCGCGACGGCCAGCCCGCGAAGGCCGCATCCGTGGCGCGCTCCTGGCACTACGGCAACGATCCCGAAGTGGCCACCATCGAGGCCATGTGCGCGGTGCTGGAAGCAGCGCCCGGCGATCAGAAAACGCTGGCCAGGCTGGATCAAAGCCTCGCGCTGATGTTTGCCGATGGGCAATTTACCCGGCACAAAACGAAGAGCATGGTCGCCAGTTGGGAGGAGATTCTGGATGCCCGCTTCCAGGCGTCGTCCGAGTGGGTGGAAATAAAACGTCAATCCGGTTTCGGACGAGCCGCCCTCATCCATCGAGCGGCCAGAACCGCGGCCGGCCCGGTCCATCTGGAGACGTGGAACCGGCTCTGGGAGGAATTGCAGCAACAGACAAGCAATGTCGATTCCTCCGAGGTCATCCGGGCCGACACGCTTTCCCTTTTGGAACTGGAGCACGATATTTTTGCCGGCTTGCTGGCCGCGCAAACTGATCAACTCGCGATCGCACCCGATGAGGCGCTGCTCTCGGACTGCCGCGCCTTGGTGGCAAAGAGCGCGGCGCTTCGTCTGAAACTGGATAAATCCCTCGCTCCAGATTTTGATCCGCTGCCCATGCGGTTCCTGGGGATGGCAGTCAGCCGCGGTTGCCCGCCGGATAAAGTCGCGCACCTTGTCGCGAGCCTGGCAAACGAAGGGCTGGATCTCGCTCCCGGCTTTCCCATGATCGCCGCCGCCCTTCGCAACGCCCCGCTCGTCCCCCTCGTCCTGGCGCAGCAAAAGAATCTCTATCCGGGAGCGCAGACGCCCGTCTCCACGTTGACGGTTGATCCCGCCACCCTTTTTCATGCGGCATGGAAAGCGGGCGATGGCGCCACCGCCGCGCAGTGCGCGCTGCATTCCGCCGCCCTCGACCAGGATATTTCGCTGGTCGCGTTCTTAATTTCCGATCCGGCAAAGACCTCCGAATGGATCGACCTCAACTCGCCCGACCAGGAAACAGCCGGAAAGTGGCACCGCCGCTCGCAGGCGATGCTGGATGGAACGAAAATCGAGTTTCCCAATGTGAGTGACTGGCCCGGCCCGGCCCCCAAACCCCAGCTAACAAAGGCCGCGCTGACCGTTTTCCTGACCGACTGGACGATGGTGTCGCTGTCGAAGGGCCGGATCGAGCGCAGGTCAATGACCTCGGCGTCGATCTTGTCGCCCGCCAGTTTCTCGGCGATGCGCAGGAGCACAGGCACCTGCCGGCCGTAGCCGATCAGGGTGACGTCGGTCCCTTCGCGGGCTACGCGGGCCTTGCCGAAGTCGACCGTGTAGTCGCCCTCAGGCACCTCGCCCTTGGTGCCGTAGAGCGCGCCCGCCTCCAGGAAGATGACCGGATCCGGGTCCCGGATCGCGGCCAGCATCATGCCCTTGACATCTTCGGGGGTGGACGGCGAAACCACTTTAAGCCCCGGGAAATGGCCGTAGAAGCCTTCCAGACTGTGCGTGTGCTGAGCCGAGAGCTGGACACCGCCGCCGTTCGGGCCGCGAATGACCAGCGGCACCGACACCTGGCCGCC
>JBGTNO010000338.1:0-7188 GCA_041743065.1 Chthoniobacterales bacterium | reverse complement strand
CATCCGCCATGTTTGCGGTCAATAACCTGTGGATCTGCATCGCCGCGGCGCTGGTCTTCATCATGCACCTCGGCTTCGCCACGCTCGAGAGCGGCCTCACCCAGTCGAAGAACTGCGTGAACGTCCTCTTCAAGAACGTGTGGATCGTCGCGGTCGGCGTCCTCATGTATGCGCTCTGGGGCTTCAATGCGATGTATCCCGGCGATGGCGGCAACGGCATCTTTGCCATGGGCAGTTGGTTCGGCCAGTCGCTCAATGACACCAGCATGACCACCGCCGCCTACAACGCCGGCTACACCTGGTGGGGCGATTTCATCTTCCAGGCCATGTTCGCCGCCACCGGCGCCACCATCGTCTCCGGCGCGGTCGCCGAGCGCGTGAAGCTGCCCAGCTTCATGATCTTCTCCGTCCTTCTGGTCGGTTTCGCCTATCCCGTCAGCGGATACTGGAAATGGGGCGGCGGCATGCTCGATGCCCGCGGTTTCTACGATTTCGCCGGTTCCAGCGTGGTGCATGCCTTCGGCGGCTTCGCCGCTCTCGCCTGCGTCCTCCTCCTCGGGCCAAGGCTCGGAAAATATGTGGATGGCCGCATCAAGCCCATCCTTGGCCACAGCATGCCGCTGGCGACCATCGGCGTGTTCCTGCTCTTCCTCGGCTGGTTCGGATTTAACGGCGGCTCCGCTCTGAGCGCCGATCCGAAGGCGGTTTCCTACGTCTTCGTCACCACCACCCTGGCCGCCTGCGCCGGAGCGGTCGCGTCCGTCATCGTTTCCTGGGCTTTCCTCAAAAAACCCGATCTTTCCATGGCCCTCAACGGTATCCTGGCCGGTCTGGTCGGCATCACCGCCGGTGCCGACACCGTGGGTGAAGGCGCCTCCATCATCATCGGCCTCATCGCCGGTGCGCTCGTCGTCTTCTCCATCCTGTTCTTCGACAGGATCAAGATCGACGATCCCGTCGGCGCCGTCTCCGTGCATGGCATCTGCGGCATGTGGGGCACGATCGCCGTCGGCATCTTCTCCTTCAATCCCGAGCATTCCCTCGGCGTGCAGATTCTCGGCACCGTGGCCATCGCCGCCTGGGCCTTTATTTTCTCGCTGGTCGTCTTCGGCGTCCTGAAGGTGGTCATGGGCATCCGCGTGAGCGCCGAGGAAGAAGTCGAAGGCCTCGATATCGGCGAACATGGTCAGGAAGCCTATCCTGATTTCGCGCCCGCCACTCACGGCTAACCATCCAACCCGGAGGCGGGTCGGATGCGTCCGGCCCGCCCTCCCAAGGAACACAAAGTTACAATGAAAAAACTCGAAGCAATCATCAAACCCTTCAAGCTGGAAGAGGTCAAAGACGCGCTGGCCGAGCTCGGCATCGAAGGCATGACCGTCAGCGAAGTCAAAGGCTTCGGCCGCCAGAAGGGCCACACCGAAATCTACCGTGGCAGCGAATACACGGTCGATTTTCTACCGAAAATCAAAATCGAAGTCGTGCTCGGGGATTCGCTCCTCGAAAGCGCCACCGCCGCCATCGTGAAGGCCGCTAAAACCGGCAAGATCGGCGATGGCAAAGTCTTCGTGTCCGCCGTGGAGGAAGCCATCCGCATCCGCACCGACGAGACCGGCGAAAAGGCCGTCTAAACACAAAGAAATCAGACCGAAAATCTGATCAGACCTGCCCAGGTTTGTTTGGTCACGGGCCGATGGGGGTTCTCCTGCCTCCATCGGCCTCTTTGTTTTCCAAAATAAGCTCGGCCAAAGCACCCCGCCCCAAAACGAAAAGCACTGACGGGAGAGCGGTGGAAGGGCTGATCCGGTCGCGCCGGGCGCGAGCGGGTGAGGAAGATCCGCCGCGACTCCGCTATCCTTCGATCGAGGGGATTTTCACCTCGGGATCGGCCTCCGCTTCGTAGTCGATTCCGCTCAGTCCAAAGCCGAACAGTTTCAGAAACTCCTGCCGGTAGCCTACGATATCGGATAATTCGAGCAGAGTGTCGGTCGTCACTTTGGGCCACAGATCGGCGACCGCTTTTTGCGTGTCTGGCTGCATCTCCAGATCGTCGAGGCGGATGCGGCCCTCTTCGTCGAGTCCGCCGTCGCCGTAGAGATGATCGCCGAAAAGACGGTAAATTTGCTCGATGCAGCCCTCGTGCGTGCCGCGCTCTTTCATCACTTTATACAGAAGAGAAATGTAGAGCGGCACGACTGGAATCGCCGAGCTGGCCTGGGTGACAAGAGCCTTGTTCACGGAAACGAAAGCGCGTCCCTGCCGCGGCGCGAGCTGTCGGCTGAGCGTTTTCGCGGTGGCTTCCAGGTCTTCCTTGGCCTTGCCGATCGTGCCGTTGCGATAGATCGCCCAGGTGATTTCCGGACCGATGTAGGAATAGGCCGCCGTCGTGAAGCCGTCCGCCAGCGCGTCCGCTTCCGCCAGCGCATCGATCCACATTTTCCAGTCTTCGCCGCCCATCACGGTGATGGTATCCGCGATTTCCTGCTCGGTGGCGGGCTCGATGGTCACGTCGCTCACCGTGCCCCGGTCGATATCCACCGTCTTGCGCGTGATCGGGTCGCCCGTGGTCTTGAGGGTCGATCGGGCCGTCTCACCCGTGCCGGGATGCGTGCGTCGCGGTGAAGCGAGGCTGTAAATGAGGAGGTCGATCTGGCCGAGATCGGCTTTGATCAGATCGACGGTCTGCCGCTTGATCTCCTCGGAGAATGCGTCGCCGTTAATGCTCTTGGCGTAGAGGCCTTCTTGCCGGGCCGCCGTTTCAAACGCGGCTGAATTATACCAGCCCGCCGAGGCGGGCTTGCCGTTCTCCGAAGGCTTCTCGAAGAAAACGCCGATGGTCGAGGCACCGCCGCCGAAGGCCGCCACGATGCGCGACGCCAGCCCGTAACCGGTGGAAGCACCGACCACCAGCACCCGTTTGGGCGCGCCGTCCAGCGCGCCCTGATTCCGCGTGTAATCGATCTGTTCCCGCACCTGAGCCGCGCAACCGGCTGGATGCGCGGTGATGCAGATGAATCCACGAGTCTTGGGCTTGATGATCATCCCCGCATCACAACCGCGCCAGCCGGGGCGGTCGAGGATTTTTCCCAAGACTTCCCTTTCTCGCCTTCCCCTTTACTTTCAGGAACATGCACGCCGAACTCGTCCGCCGCCTGATCGATCTTCTGGGCGTGGAGGCCGTCAGCACGGAAACAGCCGTCCGGGAAGCGCATGCCGGCGACCGCTGGTTTGCCCGCGAGCTGCCCGAGGTGGTGGTGTCTCCGGCCGACACGGCGCAAGTCAGTCAGCTCATGCGTTGGGCCACGGAACATCGGGTAGCGGTGACGCCCCGCGGGGCCGGGGTCGGCTACGTCGGCGGCTGCGTGCCGGTCGAAGCGGGTATTCTGCTTAATCTGCGGCGGATGAATCGTATCCTGGAAATCCATCCCGCGGACGGAGTGGCGGTGGTGCAGCCGGGTGTGATCACCGGGGATTTGCAGGATGCGGCGCGGGCACGCGGCCTTTTTTATCCGCCCGATCCGGCCAGTCTGCGGGAGTGCAGCCTGGGCGGCAACATCGCCACCAACGCCGGCGGGCCGCGCTGTCTCAAATACGGCGTCACCCGCCACTACGTGCTCGGACTGACGGTCGTCCTGGCCAGCGGTGACATTCTCGTGACTGGCGGGCGCACGCATAAGAACAAGACGGGATTCGATCTCACGGCGCTGTTTGTCGGCTCCGAGGGCCTGCTGGGCATCGTCACGGAAGCCATCCTGCGTTTGCTGCCATTCCCGCCCGCCCGCGCGACTTTGTCGGTGGGATTCGAAACGTTCCCGGCGGCGGCGAACGGGGTGCGGGAGATCTTCGCGCACGGTTTTCTTCCCTCGGCGCTGGAGATCACCGATCAGTTTACGCTCGAGGCCGCGCGTCGGCACCTCGGCAGTGAGCTGGTGCCCGCCGGATGCGCCCATCTCCTGCTCGATCTCGACGGCCAGGAAGCGTCGGTCGCCGCCGAGTCCGCCCAGCTCGAGGAACTCCTCCTCAGACTCGGCGCCCGCGATCTGCGGATGGCAGCCGGTCCGGAAGCCTGCGAACGTCTCTGGGATCTGCGCCGCGGCTTTTCCGCTTCGCTCAAGGCGACCGGTTTGGTGAAACTAAACGAGGACGTGACGGTGCCGCGGAGCCGGATCACGGAGCTGGCTGATTTCGCCGCGGAACTGCACCGCAAATACGGTTACCCGGTCGCCTGTTTCGGCCATGCCGGCGACGGTAATCTCCATGTCAACATCATGGCCGCGCACTATCACGAGGACCCGGCGGTGAAGGAGCGGGTGGGGCAGGCGCTGGACGAACTTTTCGCGCAAGTCATCGCCTGGGGCGGCGCCATCACCGGCGAACACGGCATCGGACTGGCCAAGGAACGCTGGTGGCCGCAGGCGGTCTCGGCGGTCAGCCGCGAGACCCATATCACGCTCAAGAGCGCGCTCGATCCGCTGGGATTGCTCAACCCCGGCAAGTTCGTCCAGTCCAGAGCAGCGTCCGAAGTTCCCGCCAGATAGCCGTTTTCCGCCTCGCCGGCTACCCGCGGGATTACAGCGCCAGGATCATCACCGTGGCGGACGGGACGTCCGCGCTCCTTGCTGGCTACACGCGGGACTGCATCGTCAGGATCATTACCGCCGCCGCCGCAAAGGTGAGAATGGAGACGGCCGCGAGGCCGATCACCGCCATTCCCGGAGTGTCCCGGGCGATTCCTTTTTTGGCAAACGGCGAAGCGTTGGCGAAATCCTCCGGTCGCGCGCTCGTCTCGGCGGGTTTGCTTTCCACCTCCCCGACCTCCGGCATCGGTGCCTCCCCAGCCGCGCTCGCGTCGGCATGGAAGGTGGCTTCGATCTGGCCGAACCGCACCTTGTCGCCATTGTGAATGGTGGCCTCGGTCACTTCCTCGTCATTGACTCGCGTTCCGTTGGTCGAGCCGAGATCGCGCAGGTGGTAACCGTCGCTTTCCGGCGTCAATTCCGCGTGGTGGCTGGATACCGAGGCGTCCTCGATTTGGATGGTATTGTCCTCCACGCGTCCGATGGTGATCTGCTCTTCGGGCAGATCGTGCGGCGTGGTGGACCCGGGGGGGAAGGAAACGACGAGCTTGGCCATGACCCGCGATTGTTAGCAGATCGAAGGGTTCGCCGCAACAAATGTCGCGTCCCGGGAAATGACGGCCCATTTTGCGGGCTTCGAGGGGGTCACGACTTGCGCCGGAAGATTTCGTTGGGATCGGCGATGTTCAGGGTTGCCAGGTCCACCGTCTGGCCGTGGGCGCGTTCGGCGGCCATGGTGAGATGGGTGGACAGCACCTTCACGGCGATGGTGGCGTAGTGCTTCACGGCCCCGCCTTTGACCGACTTGTCGAAGACAATGGTGAGCAAGGCCTCCTGGCCGAGGGCGTGGATGAGGAGGCTGTTTTCCGAGCCCTGCTGGTAGAGGCTGGCGAAATCGGGCTCGCCGATCATGCCGGCCATAGCGGCGCTGGCGGCGTAGGTGTTGGCCGCGAGGGCGCCGAGAGTGGTGAGATCGAGGCTCTCGGTGTCTCCGCTGCTGGAGACGACGAAGCCGGCGATGTCGGTGACCATGGCCGCTTTCGCCTCGGTGCGCTGGAGGAGGCTGGCGAGGATGGCTTCGAGCTGATCGAGATCCCGATCGACGAGCTGGGGAAAGGCGCTCATTTCAGGAGGCGATGGGCACAGTCTCGGGATGCACGAGTTTGTGGAGCAACATCTTGCACAGCGAATTCAGCGTCTCGAAGACGGCGTCACCGTGGACGGCGCTGGCTTCGAAATAGGGCACGTGCACGTCCCGGCTATTGAGCACGTATTCCAGGTAATCGAGCGGAGCGGCTTCGGGCAGGTCGCGCTTGTTATACTGGATGACGTAGGGGACTTCGGAGAGGCGGAGATTCAGCGACTGGAGGTTTTCCTCCATGTTCTGGAAGCTTTCGACGTTTGCTTCGATCTTGTCGAACTGCGAATCGGCGACAAAGACGATGCCGTCCACGCCGCGCAGGACGAGCTGCCGGGTGGTGTTGTAAATGACCTGGCCGGGCACGGTGAAGAGCTGAAATTTGGTGCTGAAGCCCTTGATCGACATGGCCTCGAGCGGCAGGAAATCGAAGAAGAGGGTGCGATCGGAACTGGTGGCGAGCGAGGTCAGCTTACTCTTCTTTTCCGGCTGGGCGATTTGCACATCGTGGTGCACCCGCTCCAGATTGGTCGTCTTGCCGCCCTGCGCCGGGCCGTAATAGACGATCTTGAGCTGAATTTCGCGTTTCGCCTGATTGATGAGAGCCATGGGACGCTAGAGGGTGGAGCCGTATTTTTCCAAGCCGTGCGCGTATTCCTGAATCTGGCGGGCGGAAACTTCGGCGGCAGAACGCACGAGGGCGCCGAGGAACAGCTCGCCGGCGCTCGCCAGGAGGAGGCGGCGTCCTCCCAGCGAGATCTCCATGTAATCGGGCGCCGGCAGGTTCATTTCGGTGACGTAAACGGTGGTCCGCACCGTGATCTCAGGCAGAAAGGCGGAAAAGATGTTCGCGTCGATCTCGCTGCCGGTCTCGGAGGCGACCACCAAGCCGTCGCGCGAGGCGATGACGATGCCTTCGACGCCCTCGATCGCGCGAATGCGTCTGGCCACGGCGGCTGGCTTCCAGTCCTCGTCCGCGGTGGACACCGTGGCAGCGTCGGGAATGGCCTGGGCTGCGCTCACCCGGAGCGGGGCCGTGGTGGCGGAGGGCGGGGTCGGCTCGGACTCGATTCGCTCCTCGGATAAAGCGTCGATGTCGATCTCGAGCACGCCTTCATCGGTCGTCTCCGCGGAAGGCGCCTCGGGAGCGGGGTGGCCGGTCACCTCGTAGTAACGGGGGGCGATCATCCGCAGAGGCAGCGCGATCTGGAGATCGGGGGACCCCGAGGCGGGCGCCGCCGGTTGCATCCAGGCAAGGATCTGGCTCCAGGCGAGGGTGAGATGTGCCTGATCGATGGAGGCCGCGACGGCTGCGACCGGCAAATGGATAACCCGGTCTTCGAGTTCGAGCTGGGAAACTTCGGTGACGGCTTCGCCGGGCAGCCATTCTTCGATTTCGGTCACCGCCAAGCGAACGACGGGTCCGCTGGGAGGCGGGGCGGGCGCTGGTTCCGCCGCCGGGCCGGGCATCGA
>JBGTNO010000337.1:0-2261 GCA_041743065.1 Chthoniobacterales bacterium | reverse complement strand
GGGTGGAGGGGGTGGAGCGAAAGGGCTTTGATGACTTCGTGCTCTTCGTGTCCTTCGTGGTGAAAAATTAGAGAACGAACCGTTTCAGGCCGTCCTTCAGGCGAGTGACATTGAAGTTGATCAGCAGGCCCACCCGAACTCTGGAGAGCTTCAAATAGGTAAGGATCTGCGCGTCGTGCAGGGGAAGCAGGGCGGATACACTTTTGAGTTCGACGATCAGCCGGCCCTCGATCAGCAAGTCGATGCGGTATCCGCAGTCCAGCTTCAGGCCCTTGTATTCCACGGGCAGCGCGGGTTGCAGTTGAAAGGCGATCCCGGCCAGAGACATCTCATGCGCCAGGCATTGCTCGTAAGAGGATTCCAAAAGCCCAGGCCCCAATGCGCGATGCACCTCGATGGCGCACCCGATGACTTGATTCGAAAGATCATCAAACTTCATAGTCTTCCTTCCTTCGTGCTCTTCGTGTCCTTCGTGGTGAAAAAAATCAGTGATCATGTGAGGCCCCCGCTTTCCCGATGTCGGCTTTAACAATGAAGCTGTTTTCCGCGGCGTATGGGTCGCCCGCCTCAAGGCCCGACTTGATTTCCACCCACTCCTCGTCGCGGCGTCCGAGTTCCACCGGCACGGCCTCGAACAGATCGGCGACGCGGATGAAAACCACGTCCCAATCGCGAAAGGTCTGGAGCGCGCCGACCCTCACCGCCACCGGCACTTCGGCCTCGTCGGTGAGGACGCTGCCCCGCACAAACAGGCCCGGACGCCACTCGCCGCTCGGATTCGGCACCGTCGCGCGGGCGAGCATGGTCTGCGAATTCTCCGACCCGAAAGGTGAAATGTAGTCGAGCTTCGCCTCGGCTTTTCCCACCCCCGGCCCGCCTTCGAGCACCACGGTCTGGCCTTCGCGCAGCCGCGGAAAATCCTGCCGATAGACCGAGAAGTCCGCCCACACCGTCGAAAGATCCGCGAGGGTGAAAATGGGTTCCTGACCGGAGACAAATTCGCCCAGGGTGACGTCCTTGCGGATGACCGTGCCGGCCATCTCCGCCTTGATTTCGTAGGTCTGGAGCGACTCGTTGCTCTCGACGACCGCGAGCACTTCGCCCTTCCCGACCTGGTCGCCGAGTTTCTTTTTCACCGCCTTGATCACGCCGGGAAATCGCGGACTGACGTGCGTCATTTGCTCCTCGTTCGGAGTGATGGTGCCGTTGAGTTCGAGCTGGCTCGAGAGCTTCGCCGGCCCCGCCGTCTCGAGGCCGATCCCCGCCTTTCTGCGCGCCTCTTCGGTTATCTCCACGCGGCCTTCGAGACTTTCGTAGCTCCACTGGTAGGTCTTCCCGCCGAGTTCGACAGCCACCTTGGCCGCGAACGAATGCGGCTCCGCGGCCGGCTCTTCTCCCGCGAGAAACATCCCCTGCTGCTCGAAGGTGATGAGGTCGATCCGGTTGATGCGTTGCAGCTCAATCGTCGCCTCGACGCCCGCCGGATTGAGCGGCTGGCCGTTCCTGTAAAAATAGAGTCGGAAATTCGGCTCCAGCCCCGCGGGTTCGTAGATCGTGACCTCCGTCTGGAAATCCTTCTCTCCAAATAAGCGCCCGCCTTTCGGACCTTTGGCGGGTGCCTCCTCGTGCTCGTCATGGCCGGCGTGTCCCTCTTCACCCGCTGGCGCGGCCGGTTCGATTTGGAGGATTCTACTTCCGACAAACAGCGCGCCGCAGAGCAGCCCAATGATGGCGACGATTTGGATGAACGTCTTGTTTTTCATAAAAAGCGAGCGGCGGCTACTGGTTGTTTCCCGAGAGATGAAGGGTCGGCGCCTGGCCGGTGAGTCCCTCGATTTCCACGACCGCGCGGTGATAGGTGCGCTTGGCGTTCAGAAGTTGAAGGCGCGACGAAGTGAGGGTCCGGCGCGCTTCGACCAGCTCGAGAAAGCCGAATCGGCCCACGCCATAGCCTTGCTTGATGGTGTCGTAGGCCTCCTGCGCGAACGGCAGAATCTGGCCCTGCAACGTCGCGATTTCCCGCTGCGCCGCGAGCAGCGTCTGGTAGGTCCGGCCCAGGTCCGCGTCCAGTTGCGTGGCGGTCGAGGCTTGAAGTTGCCGCGTTTTGTCGAGCTGCGCCTGCGCCTCGCGGAGGTGGCCTTGGTGGCGATTGAAAAGTGGGAGCGGAAGGGAAAAACCGACCACCGCCGCGTTGTCGCCGGTCGAGGAGAATCGCCGGTAACCGGCCGAGAAAGTAATGTCCGGCGCGGCCTGCGCGCGCG
>JBGTNO010000336.1:0-13767 GCA_041743065.1 Chthoniobacterales bacterium | reverse complement strand
AGCGCGAGGTCGAGCGCGCACTGGGCGGCGCGCGAAGGACGCAGGCGGGGCCAGCATTCCTCCCAGTGGCGGCGGATAGCGGCGACGTCGCGTGGCGGCGGGAGCGACTCCAGATGAGGGGCGATTTGGGCCAGCCGGGCGGCGGCGGAGGCGGCTGTCTCGCCGTAGAAGGCGTTGGGCGAAGCCTCGCCATAGCCGGTGATGCCTTCCGCGGTGAGGCGGATGAAAACATTTCGCACCCGCTTTTTCTCACCCCGGCTGATCCGGAACGCGCGGCGAGGCGAGAGGGAGACAGTCGCGAGGTCGAGGCGCACGAAAGCGATTTCTTGCCACAGACTGCGGGAGGGATGCTATACATTTTCACGGCACTGATGGCGAATCTGAATCTTAACCCGGTCGAAGTGGCGATTCTGCGCAGTGCCTCGCGCCGGGGTGATCCCGATGAGGAGTATTCGGATTTCCTGCAGACGCTCAATGGGCTCTGCGACAGCCACACGGGCGGGATGTACATCGCCAGGAACACGCTTGAGGAGATTCAGAAATTCGGGCTCGACCGGAAAAACCCGCGCTGGCAGGCCACGCTCTTCTCGATTTTTCGCCGCACATTGGGCGATCGGCTGGGGCGGGATCAGGAGGCCTTCGGCCCGTTGCAGGAACAGGAAAAGTTGAAGGGCGAGAGATAGTCCACGGGTTGGCGCGACGGTTGGCTGCACTCGCTTGTTCATTTTTCGTTCCTATTGGAAACGGCCAATGAGTCGGTCGTATTCGCTGTGATGCCCAATCCAGAACCAGACGATGTCGGAGCCATCCTCCACGGCTGCCGCTCGATAATGGATACCGACACGGACAGACCACATCCGGGCAACCTTCTTGAAATGCAGTGACGGATGGCGAGGGTCGTTCTTGAGGAGTTCGTAGTTCGCATCGGCAAGTTCCCGAATCTCCTTGGGTAGCTGTTGATAGAACTTCCAGAACTTTTGGGTTCGCGCGGTGCCTCACAAATCCGTGCAGCGCCCTCCGCGCAGGTCGCGAATGGCTTCGTCGGCGAGAGCGTCAAGCCGCCCGGCTGCAACATCCTCCTCGAACTGCTTGTCCCACGCGACGGCGTCGAAGCCGAGGAACCAATCGCGGAACGCGGTCAAATCGCTGCGAGAGAGCTTCTGAACGGCGTTCTCGATGTCAAAAACAGTGCTCATGTCGGAAGGATACCGCCCGGAGATTTCAGGGCAAGCGCAGCAACGCCGAACGAAGATTAGGCTTGCATTATCGGGCGCGGCCCATAGTTTCCGCGCCCTTGATGAAAGCGCTCCTCCTTTGTGCTCTGCTGCTGGCGATCGCTGGCTCGGCCATGCCCGCGGCCGGTCGGCTGACACCCGCCGAAACGGAGAAACGTCAGATCCTGCAGCCCGTTTCCGTGACGACGGGAGTGGCTTCCTGGTATGGCGGCCGCTGGATCGGCCGCAAGACGGCGAACGGCGAGATCTATCAGGCGAACGACCGGACGGCGGCCCACAAGACGCTTCCTTTCGGCACGATGGTGCGGGTCACCAGTGAGATGTCGGGCAAAAGCACGGTCGTGCGGATCAACAATCGCGGGCCCTACGTGAAAGGGCGCGCGATCGATCTCAGTGTGGTCGCCGCGGAAGAGCTGGGTCTGCGGGCGCGGGGCCTCGCCCGCGTGAAGCTGGAGGTGCTGGCTCACACGGAAGTGGAGGTGGCGTTTGCCGAACCGGTCCGCCAATCCTGGAGGGCGCATGCTTCCTCCCCAGGTCGGTGAGGAGCGGCTTGGCATCATTCCCGCGTGACAGGGCTCGTTTTCCGGCGTGAAATGCGGTCGTGACTGACTCAACGCATCCTTCCACGAATCCGGTCCTGCGGGGAACGGGCCTTCATCACGTCGCCTGGCGCTCGCGGGATTTCGAGCGCAGCGTGGCTTTCTACACGGAGGTTCTCGGGGCGCGGACTTTGTTCTCGTGGGGGGAGGGGGACGGCCGGGCGGTGATGTTGGATCTGGGCGACGGAGCGTGCGTCGAGATCTTCGCCGGAGAAAAGGAGGGGCCGAAACCGGAAGGTGAACTCCTTCATTTTGCCCTGCGCTGCGATGAGATCGAAGAGGCCTACCGGCGGGTGAACGAAGCGAACATGGAGATCACCATGGAGCTCACTTCGCTGATGGTCAGCGATCCGCGCGGGGCCGTGCCGGTGCGGCTGTTCTTCTTCAAAGGGCCGGACGGGGAAACCGTCGAGTTCATCCGCGTGGGTGAACTGATCCCAGGGCCATGAGTCGGGCGGAAGCGGCGGAAGCGGCCGTGGGTTTCAAGGAGTGGGCGCTGGTCTGTGAGGCGCTGGGGCGGGGCGATCAGCATGTGATCATCCGCAAGGGCGGCATCGCGGAAGGACGGGCGGGCTTCCAATTCAAACACGAGGCGTTCCATCTGTTTCCCACGCTTTTTCACGAGCAGCTCAAGCGCACCACGCTGCCGGCCGGGACGTCCCTGCCGCCCACTTGGGAAGATTCCGTGCAGATTGGGTATTTCGCGCGGGTGACCTGGGCACGGCTGGTGACCGATCTGGCCGCGGCTCTGCGACTGAATCCTTTCCACATTTTAAAGCCCGAGATCGTGGAGGAGCGCTTTCATTACGGCGAGCCGCGGGGTGTGAGCGTGGCCCTGGTTCGGATTTTCCGGCTGGCCGAGCCGTGGCGCTTTCCCATGGAGCGCTCATATGGCGGATGCCGCTCGTGGGTTACCCTGCCCGCGCCCGGCGCGGAGGTGGCGGAGCCGGTGGTAAGCGACGAAGTTTTTGCCCGGACGCGGGAGCGAGTGGATCAGGCGCTCGCCGGGAGATAGCGTCCGCCCCGCGGGCGAAAAAAAGCCGCCAGAGAACTACGGCAAGGGGAGTCAAGCTACCGTTGCTGCCTTCCGGCCCTGGCGGGGTTTGCCAGCTCTCAATCCATAGTCCCTGGCGGGATCGCCACTATCGCTGTGATCTCCGGAAAGACAAATAAATTGTCATCTATCCGCTTGCATCGCGCCGGGCGCCCGACTAAAACGTTTGGCGCGATAGAAATGGCCCCCCCAAAAACAGACGGCCAGATCGCGTAGCCCAGTTTCCTCCTTTTCTCTATGTCGAAAATTCTTCTCCTCGTTGCCACCGTCCTGATTCTGCTGAGCGCCGGGTTGACCTTCGTGACTAAAGGCAAGTTATCCGGCCTGCGGACGGAACTGGCCTCGACCCAGGAATCCGTGACGCAGAAGACGAGCGAAATTGCCAAGCTCAATGAAAGCCAGAAGTTGGCGGAGGAAGCTCTGGCAACCGAGAAGGCAAAGTCGGAAACGGCGGAAGCCGAGCTGGCCAGCTCCACCCAGGCGCTCGATAAGGCCCAGGCGGATCTGACCAATGCCAATCAACAGCTCGAGACGGCCAAAGCCGAAGTGGTGACTCTCAATGAGAAGATCGCTTCGATGCCCACCAGCACGGGAGGGGTGGATTCGACTGGCGCTATCGCGGCGGATGACGCTGAAACCCAGCTTCAACTCAAGGAAGCCCAGACGCAGCTGGCTGAGGCCCAACAATTGAACGACTCGCTCACCAGCAAAGTGGCGGACATGGAAGGCCAGATGACTTCGCTGCGCCAGAAGGCGGAACAGCGTGACCGCCAACTCATGGCCAAAGGGCTTGAAGGTCAGGTTCTGGCCGTGAACGCCGCCTGGAACTTCGTGGTGGTCAGCATCGGTGACCGCCAGGGAGTCGTGCCCAATGCGGAGATGATCGTAATGCGCGGTGGCCAGCAGGTCGGCAAGGTTCGCATCACTTCCGTCGAGCCTTCGACTTCGATTGCCGATGTGATTCCCGGCAGCACCTCACGGGGAGAGTCGGTTCGCCCGGGTGACCGGGTGATTTATCCGGGAGCCTGAAAAAAGGTTTCCGGGCGTTTCCGGCTTTTTGCTGCTATGCTTCCGCCGATGCTTGCCCGGACCTTCTCAGCCCTTTTTCTCTGGGTGGGATTTTCTCTTCTTCTCACCGGTTGCGCCACGCGCGACGAGAATGAAGTCAGCACCATCCCCTGGAACCGGCCGCAGAGCTGGGAAGGCGGCGGCGCGCTGGGCGGATTCAATACGGATTACCTGAATCAGTAGGCTCGGGCGGTGAAGCCTCGGATTCTGGTCATTCGCGGCGGCGCGATCGGCGATTTCATTCTCACGCTGCCCGCGCTGCGGTTGCTCCGCGATAATTTTCCGGACGCTCACCTCGAGATTCTCGGTTACCGGCACATCGTGGCGGTGGCGGACGGTCGTTTCTACGCGCATGCGACCCGCTCGATCGAGTATGCGGGAATGTCTCGGTTTTTCATGCCGCGGGTGGAGCGCGATCCGGAACTGGTGCGCTACTTCGCCTCGTTTCAGCAGGTGGTCAGTTATCTCTACGACCCGGACGGATTTTTCGAGGCCAGCCTGCGTGAGGCCGGCGTGAAGAATTTTCTGAGCGGGCCGGGGCGGTTGGATGATTCCGCTCATGCGATGGAGCAGCTCGCCCGGCCGCTGGCCCGTCTGGCCCTTTTTCTCGATCGGGAAGTGCCGGAGCTGTTTCCGAATGCGGACGATCTCACCGCGGCCGCTTCTTTGCTCACCGGCGAGCTCGGGCTCCGGGTGGCGGTGCACGCGGGCAGCGGTTCTCCCCGGAAAAACTGGCCGCTCGATCGGTGGCGGGAACTGGTGGAGTGGCTTTTGGGCCATGCGGGCGTGGAGGTATTTCTGCTGAGTGGCGAGGCGGATCGGGAACGAGTGCGGCAGTTGACCGGCGAGATCGCCTCGTCCCGGCTGCGCGTAATAGACGGCAGGCCGCTCCCGGAGGTGGCGGCGCTGCTGGGAAAATGCAGTCTGTTTCTGGGCCATGATAGCGGCATCAGCCACATCGCGGCGGCGGTGGGCACGCGGGCCATTTTACTTTTCGGTCCGACCGATCCCGCCGTATGGGGACCTCGCAATCCGCAGGTCGTGATCGTTCGGGCGGAGGAGGGGGATCTGGCGGCGCTGCCCGTGGCAGCGGTGATCGTGGAGGTGGAGCGGCTGCGGGTGCTTACGGAGAGCGGTGAGGGCGGCGGGTGAGTTTTTTTCGGCGGGGCCTTTCACGGCCGCGTCTCAAAATGCGCGGAAGGCGCAGGCTGGGCTCGCCTTTTGCTACTCTCATCCCGAACTTCACTCCTCATGGAAACGCTGGTTATAGGTCACAAGAATCCGGACATGGATTCCATCTGTTCGGCGATCGGGTATGCGCGGCTGAAATATCTTCAGGGCGACACGCAGGTCCGGGCCGCCCGCGCGGGCAATACGAATAAGCGGATCGACTATGTGCTGAACCGTTTCGGGGTGTCCGCCCCTGTCTTTGTCAGCGACGTTTCTCCGCGGGTGGAGGACGTGATGGAGAAACGGGTCATCTCGATGCCGGAGGACACGCCGGTCTATCAGGCGCTCAATCTGATCGAGAAAAATCAACTGCGCGGGCTCCCTGTCACCGATCACGACGGGTGCTGCCTGGGGCTGCTCTCGGCGTTCAAGGTGAGCCAGCATATGTTTCCGCACCGCGATGAGATCAAGCGCGCGCGCATCGTGAAGTCGTCGCTGCAGTCGATTATCCACAGCTTCGGCGGGCGTCTCCTGGCCAACCGGGGCGATGAGGAAATCAAGGAGCACATGCTCGTCGTCGGGGCGATGAGCTATGAGGAGCTGAGCCGGCGCATGACCAGCTACGAGCCGGATCGCGTGGTGCTCTGCATCGGTGACCGGGACGATGTGCTGCAAATGGCCATCGATCGGCAGGTGCGGGCGATCGTGGTGAGTGGTGGACTGGCCGTGCACACGGCGACCACGCGGCGCGCTCGCGAAGCCGGGGTGGTGCTCATTTCGTCGGCTTTCGATACCGCCAGCACGGTGCTGCTGGCGCGCGGATCCATCGCTGTGCGCGAGATGCTGGACCGGGATTTCGAGCATTTCCATCCCGAGGCGCTGATCACGGATGTCCGGATCAAGGCGGCGGCTTCGCGCTGGTCCACCTTTCCGGTGTTGGACGATGACGGGATGCTCATCGGGATTCTCTCGAAATCCGACTTCCTGAAATCGATTCCGCGGCAGCTCATTCTGGTGGATCACAATGAGCTGGCGCAGGCGGTGGATGGGGCCGGCGAAGTGGCGATCTCAGAAATTATCGACCATCACCGGCTGGGCGGCTACTCCACCAACGCGCCGATCCATTTTTGGAATAATCCGGTGGGATCGACCAGCACGATCGTCGCCTTGCTCTACCGGCAAAACGGCGTCGAGGTGCCGAAAGACATCGCCGGCCTCCTGATCGCCGGGCTGGTTTCCGACACCTTGAATCTCACCTCGCCCACGGCCACCGCGGTCGATCGCGAGGTGCGGGATCATTTGGCGGGCCTCGCGGAGATCGATCCCGAGCAGCTCGCGCTCGATATTTTCTCGGTGGGCTCGCCCTTGCGCGAGATGACGCCGGAGGAAGTGATCACGCTCGACTGCAAGGATTACGATGAAGACGGCAAGCAGTTCACCGTGGCGCAGGTCGAGGAACTGGGCCTGTCCGAGCTGGAAAGGAAACGCGAAGATTTGCTGGCGGCGATGGAGGCGCGGGTGAAAAAGACGGCCGCCACCTTCTTCGCTTTGCTGGTGACCGACATCACCACCCAGAATTCGGTGATGTTAGGCGCGGGGGATCCGCAAGTGCTGGCCGCGATCGACTACCCGGTCGTCGGCCGGCACGCCTGGCTGATGGACGGCATCGTTTCCCGCAAGAAGCAGCTGGTGCCGTATCTGCTTCAGGTCGCGCGCGGCGTGCGGTCGTGAGCAGAATCAGGAGACTTCGGAGGGCCGCTCGTCCTCAGCCGGCAACCGCGAAATGCGGATGGGCTCCTGGCGTTCCTGGCCGCGTTGGAGACGCGACTCGATGGCTTGGGTGGCGCGTTCCACCCGGGCAGCCGAAGCGCGATCGAAGACGAAGCGGTAGCGCGCTCCCTTTTTGTCTTCGCGCGCCAGAATCAAATTCTCGCTCAGGAGGCGGGAATCGCGCTGGGCGGTGAAGCCCGCCAGCTCCAGCGTTTCCACCGTCCGGGAAAACCAGCTTTTGGCGATAAAGTGCAGCTTGGTGGGCTCTTCCCGGGTGGCGATGAGGTAGCCGAAGACATTCGAAGGTAACGGCTTGCCCCCGGCGGAAACGCAGCGCAACGCCCATTCCGGATGCTCATCCAGCACGGTGTGGTGGCTGAACAATGTCTCGATATCACCGGGCATCTTGAGTGGCAGAGTAGCGTCGAGTTCCTGATCGCCCGCGGGCACCCGGAGTTTGCGCAGGATGAGCCAGAGCTGAACTTGGGCGACGCGGAAAAGCTTCGGCAGCAGATAGCAAGCAAGGCCCACGCAACAGACGAGCACACCCAGGGCGAGGAGAGGACTGAAGCTGATGAGGGCCAGTCCCCCGAGGACACCCGCGTCTTCCACGAGGCTGACCCCGATGTTGGAGAACGGCTCGGGCGAGGCGTTCACGGCGAGGCGCGTGGTCGCCTTGACCGCGTGGGTGATGAGCGCCGTGCCTCCGCCCAGCAGCGCCACCACGACGGAGTAAACCTGGTTCGAATCGCCCAGCACTTGGATCGCGATAAGAGCGGCGCCGATCGGGCGGATCACGGTGTGGACGGAATCCCAGAGCGAGTCCACCCACGGAATCTTGTCGGCGAAGAACTCGAGGAAGAAAAGAAGGCCGGAGACCGCGATGATGGCCGGATGGGCCATTACTTCGAGAGATCCGTATTGCGGCAATAAAATGAGCCAGCCCTGCTGCACCGCCAGCCCGGTGACGAAAACCGTGAGATACAAATTGACCCCCGCCAGACCGGCGAGCCCGAGGGCGACAGCTAGAAGTTGAATTTGTTCCATGGGAAATGTTCTCTGGTCATCTAGCTTGCCACCCCTCCGGTCCACCGCAAGGAGGAACCGCAAGGAGCGCGGACATCCTCAGGTCCCACAGTCGGCGCCATCCCCTTTCGGCAATGCTCACCTTGACCGCGTGGCTCCCGGCCCACACCGGACCGTTGCCCCGCAGCCTCGCGCTCGACGGCAAAAGCGTGGGCAACGGCAAATGCGGCCTGATTATCACCCTCTGTCGGCAAGAGGACGGACGCCCCGTGGCCATGATCCCGGCCAGCGGGAAAGGGAAGATCATCTGCCCGAAGCTTTGGTGAGGATGGGCCAGAGCAAAGGAGTTGCTCTGGCCACGGGTCAAGCGGGCCAGCCGCTCCTTCATTCCCTCGCCTTCTCCGGGGGCGAGAGAGGATCACTAAGTCATCCGCATACCGCACCATTCGCGGCTTCTGCCCGCATTCGTTCACCCCTTCATCCAGAGGATGAAGATAGGGGGCGGCCAGCAGGGACGAAATCACCCCGCGCAGCGGAAGACGCAAAAACAGGCACAGAGACAGTAAGTGGCGGATTGCGCTTAATGGCACCACTCTTGCTTTCTACAGCTTTCTACATGGCATGGAGCTGACCGTATTACTTATCGGGGCGGTGGTGTATCTGCTGCCGTGCGGGATCGCTTACCAGCGCAAGGCGGGGGCGGCGAATGGGATCATGGTGCTGAATGTCTTGCTGGGGTGGACGGGACTGGGCTGGATTGGCGCGCTGGTTTGGGCCATCGCGGCCCCGGCTCCCGTCCAAGAAGATGGCAGGGCCGAGGAAAAGCGGTGCCCGCAATGTGCGGAGTGGATCCAGGCGCAGGCATTGGTTTGCAAGCACTGCGGGAGTCGTGAGCTGGTGGTGTCGGCACCGCTGACGCCGGTGGCGGCGGACAATTTAGACATGGGCAAGCTGCGGCCTTGCGAGGATGAGTTTGCCAAGTGGCAGCGCGAGCAGGCGGGGAGTCGGTAGATAAACGACGGCGGACAGGATGTCCGCGCTCCGTGGGGGAAGGGGTAAACGCCCGACTGAGTCGCTGGGGCAGTTCTTCGCGTAGCGTGCCCAGCCACTCCCGGCATGTCGCCCACGCAGACCCCGCCGGTCTAATGCCGGAACCCACGACGGTTGGTCCGGGTCCCGACTCTGCGGCCTTCGCCCAAACCTGACGGGCTCGGCTGCCGGGAGTCCATTTTCGAGGCTCATTTATGGGGTTCATAGGTTCATGGCGACCAGCCGGTTCGACTCCATGCCTGCTCTCCACCCCGCCTCGCGGCGACGCCGTTGGCACGGTCTTCGGCGCTGAACCGTCTAATTTCACCGGCGGGCCTCACACCCGCGTTGACACCCGCTTCACCGGCGCACCAGGCTGCAAGCATTGCCCCCGTTTCTTGCCCACGCCTGATCATCTCGCTCGCTGCGGCGCTTCACTTCCGCCCAGTCATGCAACTTCTACCGGCTCACATCGCGAGAGCGGGCTTCGGTCGGCTGGCACCCGCAGGGTCTCCGAGGCAGGGATTGTCCGCAGGGAAAGCGACATGACGCGGAGAGCATATCGGCCCTCGGCCGCCGGATCGGTTTCCACCTTGCAGATGATCCGATCCTCGTCGGGATAAAGCAGGGCTCTCCGTGCGGCGGTGAAGAGAAACATCTCCTGCAGTTCCGGCTCCGGCAGGATGCCGAGGATGGCGTCGAGAAACTGCTGGCTGACGGCAGGACTGCTCAGCGAAAAGTTCCAGGCGAGCGCCGCGAGCAGTAAGACCGCGCTTCCGGACTCGGGATCCGGCATCCTCTCCAGCCACGGCCCGGCCACCTCCGCGAGCCTGTCGGAAAGCTTCGGACGTCCCGTCGGGCTAATGCGGATGTCGAGTTCCGGGCGCTCCGTCCGCACCTGGCGCGCCATCTCCCGCAGAGCGTCCGCATTCCAGCCGGTTCCGGTGCGACTCTGCGCCGGTTCACTCGCCGCTTCGTCCGCCGATTCGCTGTCCCCGCACTCCGAGGCGACGATGAATTGGAAACCTCCTTCGCCACATCGAGTTTCGAGAGCGCGCAAAATCCACTCGCGACGTTCCGGAGAATCTGAAGGCCCCTGGATGTAAAATGGCTTCCCGTCCTTGCCAAAGTCGAACTGCTCACTGCAATCCGCCGTGGAGATGCCGCCGAAGACGCGGCTGGCCTTTTTGTAATCGGCCCCCGGCGCAAAGCCGAGGCTGCGCGCATAGGCGACAGCCTCCTCGGCCAGTTTGCGTCCGGCCCCCGGCATCATGCGCTCCCGCCCGTCCTCGCGGAAGAGAGGATCGAGCAGGGATTTCTCGAAATCGGCGAAATCGGTGAACCGGCAGAAGCCAGCGTCTTTCACCCCGAGGCAGAACACATCGAGGAGGAAAAATCCGGCCTCGACGCGGCCATCGGATTTGTAGCGGCTGAGGACGAGATAACCGCAACCGACCTCGAAGAGCGTGGCAGAACGAAAGGACTCCGGAAAGCGTTTCATGGCCTGACGGATACAATATATTGTGATCCCGCCGCAAGAATTTTCTATGGGGAGTGGTTTTTTCTCGGTGGTCTGGTGCGCCACGGGCAATGCCACGTCTGCAGACGAGCGGCCCCATAGCATCGGCATCCTGCCGATGATCTGCCGTCAAACTTTTTCACTCGTGATCATAGTTTCACTCGTTATCAAGTTGCACTTGGTGACGCCGGTGCGCTGGAAGCTGAGCTTCCCCCCTCAATCCAGTGTAAAAGATCCAGGCCTGACCCGGATGGCGCTAAGTTAAGCCGAAGTAGCCGAAGTAGCCGAAGCGCCGTTTCTTGCGCTTAAACTTGCTCTTACTCTCTCTACCTGAGCTATTTATGAGCAAGATTAGGAGCAGAGCAAGAAAGTGTCCGAAACGCTCTTAACTTAGCGCCATTCAGGCCTGACCCCTAGCCCCCCTGACCCCGTAGCCCCCGGCAATAGTAATTTATAAAAGTCTGACCCCGTAGCCCTTGCCCCGTAGCCCCTGCGAATTTCCTCGGGGGCCGACTTGACGAATCGATCCCGCGCTTTTATGATCTGATCTGTTGCCGCCGCCTCTTTCGGATGACCCGGCAGACAGGAAGTACCCCCCCCCCATGACTAAGCTTCGTTTTCTCTTGTGTCTGTCAGCCCTCGCTGGGGGTTCCTTCGGGCTCCCGTCGGCTTCGGCTGCCCGCCCGAATGTCATCCTCATCACAGCCGATGACGCCGGGATGCAACTCGGCTGCTACGGCGATACGACGATCCCCACGCCGAACCTCGACCGCCTGGCCAGCGAAGGAGTGCGCTTCGAGCGGGCCTTTGTCACCGTCTCTTCGTGTTCTCCCTCCCGGGCCGTGATGCTGACCGGGCGCTACTCGTTTCAGAACGGCCAGATCGGGCTGTCGCATCAGGGCTTCCAGATGAACGCGGGCGAGGTGGGTTTCCCCCAACGGCTGAAGAACGCCGGCTATCGGACGGGGGTGATCGGCAAGCTGCATGTCCAGCCGTTCAACCAGTTGGGGATCGACTTCAAGGAAGGCGGGTTCGATTTCCCCGCGGCGCAGCGATGGACGGCGGAATCCACCCGCGACGTCGTTCGCACCGCGGACACCGCAAAGCAATTCATCCTGGATGGAGGGACCAAATCCTTCTTCTTGATGATCAACTATCTCGATCCGCATGAGCCTTTCCTGGCTCAGTACAAAGGGCGGCCGGCCAATCCGGTGGGGGCGGACGATGTCGAGATCTTCCCCTTCATGAACCTCGAAACGACGCAGACCCGGTTGGAGACCACGGCGAAGTTCTATAACTGCATGCAGCGGCTCGACGACGGCATCGGGCTGTTGATGGACGCGCTGCGGGAGATCGGACAGGCGGACAACACGCTGATCGTGTTCCTGAGCGACCACGGGCCGCCTTTTATTCGAGCGAAGACGACGTGCTACGAGGCGGGGCTTCAAGTGCCCTTCATCGTCCGCTGGCCCGGCACGGCCCAGCCCGGCCTCGTGCGCCCGGAGATGGTCTCGTCGCTGGACATCATGCCGACGATCCTGCAGGCGGCCGGCGTCAGCTTGCCGAACAATCTCCAGGGGCGTTCGCTGCTGCCTCTGCTGCGGGGCGATCCGGCCCCGGTCGATTGGCGGACGCGAATCTACGGGGAGATGAATTTCCACGGACCGACAAAGCTGCTGCCGATGCGCTCGGTGCGCGACGACCGCTACAAGCTGATCGAGAACTATCAGCCGCTGCTGACCGGCACCGAGTTTTTCGATTTGCAGAACGATCCCTACGAGTTGAACAACCTGGCCGGCCAGCCCGCCTACGCCGCGGAGCAGGCGCGGCTCAGGCAGGAACTGAAGGCGTGGCGGAAGGCGACGAACGACCCGTTGCTCAAGGAATCGACCATTGTGGATTGGGTGCAGATCATGCGGCAGGCGACGGGATATCCGGCAACCGACTACGGCAACTGGAAGCGCGCGCAATTTACCTCCACGCAGTTGTCCGACCCGGCGGTGGGCGGAGGCTTGGCCGATCCGGACGAGGATGGCCGGGTGAATGTTGCGGAGTACGCCTTGGGGAGTCAGCCGCTGCGGAGCGATCCCGGGGCCGGTTTCGGGAGCGGACTGCAGGATGGGATGGTCGCCTTCACTTTCGATCGCCGGGTGGCGGACCCTTACACGATGTATCTTCCCCAGAGTTCGACGGACTTGGTGACCTGGGAGGAGGATGAGGCCCTCTTCAAGCAACTGAGCGTCACCGATCTTGGCAATGGCCTGGAACGGGTCACGATTTCCCCCACGGAATCCGGCGACTCGCACTTTTTTCGCTTGAGGTTGCGACTGCTGATCACCCCCTGAGCGGCGGTCAGTAGCAGCGCACTTCGTAGAGGGCGGCGGAGGGGTCGCCGTGGGTCGCGTCGATCACGATGCGCAGGCGGCGGGTGCGCGCGGCTTCGTCGAGATGGTGTCGGCGGTGGCGCTGGTAATTGTCCTTTATCGCGACCAGCTCCCGCCATTCACCGGCCCCGGCGTCCGCGAGAATGCGATAGTCGCGCACGGTCTGAGGGTCGTGCCAGAAGGGCGGTGTGTGATGGTATTCGCGGATGAGATTGCCGGCAAATTGGAGCTCGACCTCGGTGATCTCCCGCGGCCCGTCCCACGCGAGCTCGAGCCACTGCGGCAGGGGCTGCGCGGGATCGGAACGCCAGAGGTTGGTGAAGGCGGCGGGGCGGGCGACGCCGCTGATGACGTTCCCGGCACCGTAGCAGGGCTGGGCGGGCTCGAGCCGCAGGCTCATGCTGGCACCCTTGCCGTAGCGGCGCAGTTTGCCGGGCACATGCTCGAAGGCCGCGAGCTGGCCGGGGATCACCGCGCCCGCCTGTTCCCATTCGAGCTCCGGATCGGGGGCCAGATCCAGCCGCGCATAATGGCCGGCTTCCAATCCGCTGGCTTCCTCCAAACCCATCTGCCACCGCACCCAGTGGTTTTTTCCCGGCGGGACGGTGAGGATGGTCGTGGCGAACACGCGCCCGGTGTCGCGGCGGTAATCCCAGATGTGATCGGCCGGCACGAGCCGCGCCTCGATCTGTCGCGGTTCGCCGGTGGCATTCGAGAGGCAGACCTCGATCGCGTCGAGCCGCGTCTCCCCATCTCCGCGTCTCCCTATCTCCGCGTCTTCCCCCTCCCCCCTCCCGAGCGCGATCCACTGGCAACGCGCCTGGCGCAGCCCGCGGGAGCGGTTCTCCTCGCCGCCGAGGCCGCCGGTGACCGCACGGCTTTCGGGGCCGGCGCCATGGCAAAGCGCCTCGCT
>JBGTNO010000335.1:0-4028 GCA_041743065.1 Chthoniobacterales bacterium | reverse complement strand
GCGGCGTATTGAACGTCAACTTTGGGAGCGTGGCCAAAGGCGCGGGCACATTCGGAAGCGTCGTGGTAACCGATGGCGGAAAGTTTTCCCCGGGTAACTCGCCCGGAATGGCGACGCTCGGGAGTCTCTCCCTGAACAGCGGCGGGCGCTATGACTTCGAGTTGAACTCAGCCCTAGCGACACCGGGCAATGGCGCAGATTTCCTGAACATCACGGGCAATCTCAATATCGATGCGGGCACGAGCGAAAACGGACGCTTCACCATTGCCATCATTTCGCTCAATTCGGGAAACTCCGCAGCTCCGCTTACCGACTTCAACTCCGGGCGCGCCTATAGCTTTCCGCTGGCCATTGCGGCCGCCGGCATCACTGGTTTCTCCGCAGCCGAGTTTTCCGTCGATACGAGCGGCTTTCAAAACGACCTTGCTGGGGGCAGCTTCGCGGTCGTCCAGAGCGGCGATGCGCGCACGCTTGCGCTCTCCTTCCAGCCCGTGCCCGAGCCAGGATCCGCCATGCTTTTGCTTACCGGTGCCCTCTGCATGGGGCTAGGAACCAGAACGGGGTCGAGGAACCAGAACGGGGTCGGTCCGCGAGGAACCAGAACGGGGTCGGGAACCAGAACGGGGTCGGTCCGTCGGGAACCAGAACGGGGTCGGTCCGAACATCGTAACAACTTGAAGAGGAAAAACGGGACCATTACGACCGACTGAAGCCGTGATTCGTAAGCGTCATGCCGAGCACCTCTGGCGGAACTGGGTCGTAGAGGTCATAGCGTAGGGTCTATGACCTCTACGATGGAAAACGGAGCACTGCGGAGAACCGATACGCTGGGGCGGGTGAGGACACCGACGGAGAGGCGCGAGGCGCTGCTCGACGAGTTCGAACGCAGCGGGCTGAGCGCGGCGAAGTTTGCGGAGTGATGGGAGTGAAGTATCAGACTTTCTTTGAGCAACTGGGGCGCGAGTAGGACGAGCATTATAAGCGTCACGCCAAGCGCCACGGGCGGGCCGGCTGCGCCACGAGTCTCTGGGAGGGCAACGCTCCGTCGGTGCCCTGATTTCGGGTGGGCGGAGGCGGCGGGTGGCGCCTCCTGAGGCGATTGAGTTTGCACGACACCGAGCATCGTCTCATCATCCGGGCGCTCGACGAATGTCGGGGAAATAAGACGGAGGCCGCCCGAAAACTGGGCATCAGCCGCCGCACCTTCCACCGTAAAGATCAAAGACATGAAAGAGAACAGCGATGGCCACCGAGAGTAATGTTCAGGCGTTCATCCACAAGCTGGAGGAAGGTGGCTGGGCCAAATGGATTCAGACGGCGGTCATAGTGGCCATCGTGGTGGCCGTGTCTGTGTACCTGGTTATATCACGTTTTAACGGCCTCTCCTCCTCCACCGGGATGGAGCAGGCGCAGATCGCGCGCGAGGTGGCGCGCGGCCACGGCTTCAGCACAAAAATGATCCGGCCGGTCGAGATCAAGCCGCTCATCGAAAAGCAGGGCACTTTTCCCATCGAAGGCATCCCGGAAACCTTCCACGGACCGCTTTTCCCGGTATTTAACGCCGTGCTGTTTCAATATGTGGGCGACGACTGGAAGATGCCGGAGTCCGACCTGGTTTATTTGCCGGATCGACTGGTGGCCATCGGCGCAATGATCTGCTTTGCGGCGGGGCTGGGGCTCAACTTTCTGACTTTAAAGCGTCTTTTCGACAGTAAGCTCGCGGTGCTCACCACCGGCCTGTGCATCGTCTCCAGCACCTTCTGGAAAATGTCGCTGACCGGGCTGCCGCAGATGCTGCTGTTCCTGCTCTTCGCCGGGGCCATGTATTTCCTGATCCGAGCTGTGCAGAACCAGACGGAAGGCCGGAGAACAACCGGCTGGCTGGCGCTGGCGGGCGGGTTTTTCGGACTGATGGCGCTGACCCATGCGCTGGCCCTCTGGATTTTCGGGGGGGCGGTCATCTTCGCGGCGCTCTTTTTCCGGCCGAAACTGCGGGACACGGCGGTGATGGCGGTGGTTTTCCTGATCGTGTATTCGCCCTGGCTGGTGCGGAATCAGGCCGTGAGCGGCAGTCCGTTCGGGAGCTCGCTTTACACCGTGATGGGAGAAGCGAATGGAGATCAGGACGCCCTCCTGCGCTCGCCATCCGTGACTCTGCGCGCTCTCTCCCTGGGAGGGCTGCGGGTCAAGGTGCAATCGCAGACGGTGGCACAGCTCGATGGTATCTACGGCCATCTGGGCCACATCCTGGTGGCGCCCTTTTTCTTCCTCTCCCTCATTCATCTCTTCAAACGCGCCGATACCTCTTACCTGCGCTGGGGTCTTCTGCTCATGTGGCTGGGCGCGGTGGCGGGGATGAGCCTGTTTGGCGTGAATGCGGGAGATACCGGCGTCAACAACCTGCACTTGCTCTTCATCCCGTTCATGACGGCTTACGGACTGGCCTTTGTGCTGGTGCTGTGGAATCGGCTGGGCATTCATCTCCCCCTGGCCCGGGCAGTTTTGCTGACCATGATCTTCATGGTATCGGCGGCTCCGTTTGTCTTTTATCTGCTGGAGGGCCGGTCCTTCCCAGTGCAGTGGCCGCCCTACGTCGCTCCCTATATTGGCAAGCTCAACGACTGGGTGGAGCCCAATGAAGTCATCGCTTCGGACATGCCCTGGGCCACCGCCTGGTATGCCGACCGGATCAGCCTCTGGCTGCCCAGGACGCCCGCCGAGCTCGTTCGCATCCATGACTGGCGCGAGTTACAGGCGCCCGTGGCTGGCCTCTATCTTTCGCCTCTGACTGGCGACCGGAAATTCATCAGCGAAATCGCCAAGGGCGAATGGAAGGAATGGGCGCCACTGGTCATGCGCACGACGGCCTTTCCCGCAGGCTGGCCGTTCCGTTCGGTGCTGCCGATGCCGGTCAATAACGAGTCTGTCTTCTACGCAGACAGCGAGCGCTGGAAGGCCGACGGCGACGGGAACTAGCGCGGGTTGTGCAGCCGGTCGCCTCGTTTCGATCGCCCTGACAGATTACAAAATCAGCCGCACGCTGCGCTCGTTCTTCACGGCGCGGATGCGGCAGCGGAGGGGGCGGTAGCCTCTCGGAGCAGTTCCTGTTCGGGGGGAAGGAGTTCCTCCGGCCGAGTGCGGTCGAGATACTTCCGGGCCAGGTCCTGGCGACCGGCTGCGTGCAGCACGATTCCGTAATACAGCGCCACGTCGGGCTGCGCGAGGTTGTCCGCGCTGAGCTTGTTCATCACCGCCAGGGCCTCATGCGGTTTCCCGTTTTTCAAGAGGGCGAAGGCGTAGGTCGAGGCGACATTGGGTTCCAGCGGGGCACTTTTGTATTGCCTCTGAGCCAGGGAAGTGGCGGCGGTGACATCGCGATCCAATAGAAGAGAAAGGGTGGCGAAGTTATTCTGCACCCGAGGATTTTCCGGAGAGCGCTGGTAGAGCCGGCTGACCACGCGTAGCAGGCTGCTGGTGTCTTTCTGAGCCCGGAAATGACGGTAAAGTTCCCCTAGCGCCCAGTCGCCGAGGGTGGGAGACTCCATCATGGTCTGCAGCAGTTCCGGCTGCTCATCCTCCCAGTGCCATCGCTCGGTCAGGTAAAAGAGCCGCTGCCGCAAGACATCTTCACTGCCCGCGCGCGTCACGGCGGTGCTCCAGGTAATCCTCCAAGTGTCCAGATTTTGTTCGCGTTGCGCGTGGGCCAGTTCGGCCAGGCGGAGGGCGTCCAGCCGGCCCCAGTCGGAGTCGGCCAGCAGGGTGGAGAGGGCCGGCCATTCGGCCTGGACGGTCAGGGCGTCAGCCAGCACCGGACCCACCGGCACCGACTGGCGGACTTCGGCGGGCAAGGCAGCGGCAAGCCGGGCGGTGTCGGAAGGACGCTTCTGCTCGTTCAGCCAGGCTGCCAGAGCCGCGAATTTTTTCGGCTCGGCCTGCGCTTCAGAGGCCATTTTTTCGAAAAAAGCGTCTGTTTCGGGGCTGTCGGCCGCGGAAAGTATCCGCAGATAAGAAAGACGAAGGACGAAGGA
>JBGTNO010000334.1:0-2969 GCA_041743065.1 Chthoniobacterales bacterium | reverse complement strand
CCGCCCTCGCCCAGGATGGTCTCGTAGCCCCGCGGCAGCTCGGAGATGAAATCGTGCGCCGCCGCCACCCGCGCCGCCCGCCCGATCTGTTCCGGCGTGGCGTAGGGATGGCCGAAGGCGATGTTCGCCCCGATCGTGGTGCTGAAGAGAAAGCTTTCCTGGAAAACCAGGCCCACATTTCGCCGCAGCGTGGAGAGATCGAGCTGCCGGAGATCGGTGCCATCGAGCAGGATGCGCCCACCCGTCGGATCGTAGAACCGCGGGATCAGGCTGGTCAGCGCGCTTTTGCCCGCGCCGGTGGGGCCCACGATGCCGAGGCATTCGCCCGGTCGCGCTTCGAAGCAGAGATCGCGCAGGACCGGCTCCATGCCATGGGCGAACCAGACATTTTCAAAAACCAGCCGTCCCCGCACCCGCTCCGGCGCCTTCGGTCGCGGCGCGTTCTGGATCGCCACCGGCGCGTCCAGCACCTCGAAGACCCGGCGCGCGCCCGCCAGGCTCTGCTGCATGGTGTTCGCGATCTGGCCGATGTTCGAGACCTGCCCGGAAAACTGATTCAGGATGCCCGCGAAAACCACCAGCCCCGAGCCGAGCGGCATCTGCCCGTGAATGACCAGCCAGCCGCCGTAGAGCAGCAGCACGACCAGGTTGACCTGACTCAGCAGCGAGATGCCCGGCACATATAGACTCACCCGCCGGAAGACCCAGCCCTGCTGCGTCCGCACCTCCTCGCTCGCCGCCCGGAAAGCCTCGATCTCATGCGGCTCGCGCGCGAAACTTTTCACCACCTTGATCCCGCGGAAGTTTTCCGTGAACCGCGCGATCATGCGATCCACCAGCAGGCGGTTGCGGATGAAGGCCGGTCGCACCTTCCGCGAAAACGAGCCCGAAGCGAACCAGAGCAGCGGCGTCGAGATCAGGCAGGCGATGGTGAGCCCGACATGGATGTGGAGCATGTACCCCAGATAGACCAGCAGCGAGAGCAGCATGATCAGGATCTGGATCACCACCTGATCGACAAACGAGCGGAGCGCCTGCACGTCGCCCGTGATCCGGTTAATGATGGAGCTGGAGGCGTTCGCGTCGAAAAAACGGAAGCTCAGCCGCTGCATCTTATCGTAGAGTTGATCGCGCAAATTCACCACGATCTCGGCCTGGACGAGCTGGTTCACTTCCACATGGTAGAAAAAATTGAGCACCGCCCGCAGCAGCGAAAAAGCCAGCACCAGCCCGGCCACGAAAGTGATCACCCCCATCCGCGGCCATTCCGCCGGCGGCGTCCAGCCTAGCGGCCAATGAGGCGGCGGCACCTCCGGCAGGGCGTAATGGCGGATCTGATCGATGCCCAGGCCGGTGAAGCCCAGCCCCATCAGCCCCAGCGAGAGCAGCAGCAACTGGAGGAGCAGCACTTTGACGCAGCCCCAGCGGTATTCCCAGCAGAGCCCCAGCATCCGCCGGACAAGGGCGCTGTTGGAAGCCTCGGAGGCGGCGATTGCTTCGGACATCGATCAGATCCAATTCAGCAGCAGCTCGCGAAGATTCGCAAACCATTCCCTTTCCATGGATCTGGAGGACGCCATCCCTAGCCTGCTCCCACCGACGAACGGGTGCCTGGATTCAACTTCAAAGTGCGACACTTCCGTCGGTTGCCCCAGCCCCTCCTACCGCGCCGACCCACGAGGCGCAAGGCGCAAGAGAACGCGCTCCAGGATACTAGCGCATCGCCGTATCCGGCGGCAGGCTGACCGGCGGAGTGAACAGCTCCGCGAAGAAGCGCTTCATTTCACTGAACGCATCATTGGCGGCTTCCGGGTTATAAGCCGCGCCCTTCGAGGGATCGTCTCCCGCCTCGGGGTTGGTGAAAGCGTGCACCGCCATCGGGTAGCCCACCACTTTGTAGTAAACCTGGGCCGCGTTCAGTTCCTCCATGAGAGCCGCCAGATCGGCGGGCGGCACGTGCGGATCGCGCACGCCGTGCAGCACCAGGATCCGACCTGTCACCTTGCCCGCCCCGGAATCCGCCCCCGGCTTCAATCCGCCATGGAAACTCACCGAACCCTTCACGTCCGCCCCGGTGCGCGCCAGTTCCAGCACCGCCGTTCCGCCGAAACAGAATCCGATCGCTCCCAGCCGCGCCAGGTCCACCCCTTTTTCCTTCTTCAATTCCTCCAGGGCCGCCCGCATCCGCGCGCGAAAAAGTTCCCGGTTCTCGTAAAAAGGCGCGGAAAGTTCCTTGGCCTCCTCGGGGTTGGCGGCCCGCTTGCCGACACCGTAGAGATCGACCGCGAAACCCACGGAGCCCAGAGCCGCCAGCTTCTCCGCCTGCGCGCGGGCAAACGCGTTGGGCCCCGTCCAATCGTGCACCACCAGAACGCCCGGCAGTTTTTCGCCGTCCGTTCGGTCCGGGCGAACCACCAAAGCCTCATACTTCTCGCCGTCGATCTCGTATTCGAAGGAGCGCTCCCGGGCCTGACCGTACCCGTTCGAAGACCCCAGGAATAATAACAGAAGAGCGCCGGTTAGAAGGGAAGCCAAGGTCGGTTTCATCAGGGAAAAGAATAGCACACGAATCCGCGCGCTGGCCAGCCGAGTTGTCAGCGCGCCTCCCGCGGGTCACCATCGGAGGGTGAACCTTGACGCCACCTTCGCCGCGGCCGTGAGAGATCTCTCCCGGCGCCGAAGCTATCTCGTGGGCGTCTCTGGCGGGGGCGATTCGGTGGCGTTGCTGCATCTGCTGCGGGAGGCCGGTTTCACCCGCCTCCGCGTCTGCCATTTCGATCACCGTCTCCGGTCACGCGCCAGCACCGCCGACGCTCGTTTCGTCCAGCGGCTCGCCCGAAAGCTGGACCTGCCCTGCGAGATTGAGCGGGCCGACATCGCCGCCCTGGCTCTGGCAAAGTTTCTCTCGATTGAAACCGCCGCCCGCCACGCCCGGCTCGCCTTTTTCGCCCGCCGCGCGCGCGCCCATC
>JBGTNO010000333.1:0-11817 GCA_041743065.1 Chthoniobacterales bacterium | reverse complement strand
GGCGCGGGCAAATGGCTACATCCAAAGCGTGGATAGCGCGACGCTTCTCCGCCTGGCAGGGAAGCATCGGACTGTCGTGCGGATGGAACGCGGCATCGGCGAGTTTGTCGTGCAAGACACCACGCTCGCCTCGCTGGCGCTGGCGGTTCCGCCGGAACCGGAATTCGTCGCCGCGTTGCAGACGACCTACAGCATCCATCGCCTTCGCACGGTGGAACGGGATGCCGCATTCGGCATCCGGCAGCTCGTGGACATAGCGTTGCGCGCCCTCTCGCCAGGCGTGAACGACACTACGACGGCCATCATTTGCGTGGATTATCTGACGGCGATTCTGGCGCGGCTGGCCTCTCGAAACATCCCTTCGTCGCATCGCTATGAGGAAGGGGAACTACGGGTGATCACCATCGGGCCGACCTTTGCCAGCCTGTTGGCCGAATCGTTCGATCAAATCCGAGGCAGCGCCGCGGGCAATCTCGGTGTGATGCTGCGGATGCTCGGCGCGCTGCAAACCATCGGCAGTCTCACGACCCACCCGAGCCGGCGAAGCGCGCTCCGTGAAGAAGCACAATGGATCGCGGAATTGGCCGACCGCACCATCGAGTCGCCGCACGATCGGGAACGGTTTGAAAACCGCCTGGCGATTGTGCGCGAAGCGCTCGGACCGGTCCGGGATCTTTCGGAGAGAAATTAGCGGTGGCTGCGTATGCGCCTTTGCTTCCTGATTATCACCGGGTTTCTCTGCGGGGCATCGTCGGCACGCTGGCCTTCCATCGCCTCAGCTACGCCGCGCTTCTCATCCCCGGCGGCCTTACCGCCATGACTTCGGTCACCTATGGTCTTTGGTCGTGGAGCCATCGAAGCGTAGATCGTCGTGTGAACTGAGGAATGAATGCCGTAGGGCCGCGACACACCTCGCCAAGTCGTCGTTTGACTTCGCCACCGCCCGTAGCTACAGCGTGTAGCTATGACCACCGCGAAAATCTTTCAGCACGGCGGCAGCCAAGCTGTTCGACTTCCCAAAGCCTTTCGCTTTGAGGGCCCTGAAGTGGTCATCGAAAATCGGGGCGACGAAGTCGTGCTCAAGCCCGCACGCCGGCCGAATCTCAAGACGCTGAATGATGTCGCCCGCTACATGCGGGAGAATTTCCCGCAAGGCGCGGACTTCCCGATATCGAGCGTCCCAGGGAACAGCAGAAGCGCGACCTGAACCTCGACTGACCGCCATGCCGCATCTGCTCGACAGGTCGGTTTGTGTCTCGCTGATCCGGGGACGTTCCGCGACCAGGAACTCCCTCTTAGCGAATCCTGCATCGTATCCGTGATTACCGCCGCAGAACTGGAGGTCGGCGTCCGCCGCTCGGCGCGCCCTCGCGAACAGCGTTTGGCGGTCGATGGTCTGCTCGCGTGCTTCACCGTCCTGCCCTTCGAAGCTTCCGCCGTCGCCGACTATGGGGAGATTCGCGCGGACTTGGAGAAAAGGGGCACCGTGATCGGCCCGCTGGGGCGGGGACGAAGACGCCGCCGAGCATCTTGCGCGAGTGGTCGTCGATGGTGAGGACAAGGCTCTGCATGGCGTCCGCGGCGCACTTAGGATCGAACCGAGATATTGCGCGGAGAGGCGCTTGGCCACTTGCGCTTTTTCATCGGGCAGAGATAGCCGCACCCCCTCGGCGCGTCCAGTTTTCGCCCGCCCTCTGCCTCGGCCTCCTGCAAGGGCGGGCGAAAACTGGAGTCAACCCCGAAATCGCACCCTGCGGAAGAATTCCACTTTTGCTCCATCAATCCGTCCACTTTTGCACCCCCCCAACATGGCAAAGTTTCAACTTGTCGGGCGCGTGGCCTTGCGTGTGCTCCTCCTCGAGAATACTGTGCCACCGCCGCCGGATCGGTCTTTTTCAAGTATGAACCGTCACCGCCTTCTTTTCCTGGTCTTTCCGCTGATGGCAGGCTGGGGTTCGTCTGCCGCGCTTCGCGCCGGGGAGCCGATGCAACTGGCGACCGCCACCAGCCGCTCCGTTCCCGGCTCCCTTGAGGCCGCGTCGTCCAGGATACCGGATGAGGAAGCGGAGAAAGCCCGGCGTTATCTCGGCTACATAAAGGTCCGCCCGGAGGCCGAGGCTCTCCATCGCGCGGTGAAGGAGGGTCGCACCTACACGATCGATCTCCTGCTGAAGGCGGGCGTCTCCGTCGATGCGCGCGACGAGAAGGGCCGCACCCCTCTCATGCTGGCGGCACTGAACGGGGCGACCACTCTGGCGGATCATCTGGTGAAAAAGGGAGCCGCGCTCGATGCGGTGGACCCGCTCGGGACCACGGCGCTCATGCTGGCGGTCGAAAATGAGGACGACCGGATCGCCCGCCAGTTGATCGCGGCCGGGGCCGCGCTTGATCTCGCGGACCAGTCTGGCCGCCGCGCCCTGCACCGGGCCATTCTCCAAGAACACCCTGAAATCGAAGCCGCGCTTCTCAACAGCGGCTCTAAACCCATTATGCCCGGCGAAAGCGAAGCTCCGCTGACTCTCGCCCTCCGTTCGGGCAAACGCGAATTGATCCAGCCGCTGCTCGCGCACGGAGCCCCTCCAGTGGACTGGCAGGCCGAGACCACCGCCCTCTTTTGGAAAGCCTATGCCGCTCAGGACGACGCGCTCCAGGACCTTCTGCAGCAGAGTCACGCCCAGCCGCCTGTGCTCGCGGGATCGGATCAACCGCTCTTGGCCGAAGCGGTGCTCTGGCGGGATCCGCAGCTGATCGGGCGATTGATCGAATGGGGCGGCGATCCCGAGACTCAGCTGAAAATTCCGGCGAGCCAGCGTTTTATCGAGACGACCGGCCAGCCGGATCTGAAGTTCTATCTGGAGGAGGAACAGGGGATGAACGTGCTCATGCTGGCGGCGGGACTCGGCTGCGGCGAGGGAGTGGCGGCATTGCTGAAAGGGGGAGCGAACCCGCTGGCCCGCACCGATCATTATAAAATGGTGGCGCTGAGCTTCGCCGGCCGCACGGGCACGCCTGAGTGCGAGCGGCTGCTCCTCGGCCTGCCCGTCGAGCCGGCTCACGACGAGATCACGATTCGGATTTCGCTCAAACTGCAGCAGGCCACCATCTCCCAATGGGGAGAGATCCCTATCCATACCTCCATCTCGACCGGGCGTGACGAGTTTCCCACGCCGCTCGGACGGTATGTCATCAGCGACAAACATCGCGTGAAAGTTTCCAGCATTTACGATGTGCCGATGCCGTTTTTCATGCGGCTGAGCGGGCGTGATTTCGGCCTGCATGAAGGCTACGTGCCCGGCTATGCCGCCTCCCATGGCTGCATCCGAGTGCCCGAGGAAATGGCGCAAAAGCTTTTCCGAATGGCGAAGGTCGGGACCTACGTCACGATCGACGAGTAGTCTCAGCTCCCTCAGGCCGGAAGATATGGCCACTCGCTCGCCGGCAGCAGGCCGGGCGCGGCGCCCGGCGGGCAAGAGGCGGGGTGTTGATCTGGAGGGCCAGCCTCCCGGCCCGACCCCGGCCGAAAGACCCGCCCGGGCGTTTCCCGCCTTTATCCCTACAGCTCGCGGCGGTGGATCCAGATGCTGTTGATCAGGCCAAGACCGAGCATGATCATCAGGACAAACGAACCGCCGTAACTGACGAGGGGCAAGGGCACACCGGTGATGGGCATGATGGAAATGGTCATGCCGATGTTCTGATACACGTGGAAGAAGAGGAGCGCTCCTATTCCAACGGCGATGAGCAGTCCCAATTCGTCCGATGATCGGTAGGCGATGTAGAGACAGATCAGGATCAGGAAGCCAAAAATGGTGATCAACACAGTGCCGCCCAGAAAACCGAACTGCTCGCCGATGGCGGAGAAGATGTAATCGTTGTGAACGGCGGTGGAGGGGAGGAAGCCCAGCTCGACCTGGGTGTTGGGAGCTTTGAAACCTTTGCCGGACCAGCCGCCAGAGCCGACGGCGATGAGGGATTGATTGATGGCCCAGGCGGAGCCTTTCGGATCCATTTCAGGATCGAGAAAGGCCGTAATTCGAGCTCGCTGGTAGTCCTTGAGCCCAAAATTAAACATCAGCGGCATCAGAATCAGCCCAATGAGCAGGATACTGATGAGGTAACGCATGGGCATGCCACCGGCGAAGAGCAATCCGAGCACCACGGGCACCCAGGCGATGGTGGAGCCAAAATCAGGCTGGATGATGATGAGCAGCATCGGCCCCCCGGCGATGATGCCCGCGCCCATCAGCCGCAGCATGGGATGCAGATTCTTGAACTGGCTGAGAAACAACGCCATGACCAGAATGCCGGCGATAACCGCGAGCTGGGCGGGCTGGAAATTGATCGGGCCAAGCTGCAGCCACGAGCGAGCACCGTAAACCTTTCGCCCGATAAACATGGTCAGAACGAGAAAAACGATGCTCCCGAGATAAATGGGCAGCGCCCCCCACTTGATCCAGCGGTAGTCGATGAGACTGACGATCACGAAAGCAACCACGCCGATCGCTACCCAGAGCGCCTGCCGCCGCCAGAAGTCGGCCACGCCGGGATCGGAGCGCATATAGACCACACTATTAATCGCTATAACGCCGATGATGGCGAGCGTGAGCATGGTGGCGAGCAGCAGCCAGTTCATGCCCAGAAATTTGCGAAGCAGGGGAGTCATTGGGGAGATAAAGTCGAAAGGTGAAAATGGGGAAAGGGAGCGGATCCCGCATTCGGGCGGGCGGACCGGCGCGCGGATAGCGCTATGCTTTCATTCCGCATCCTTCAACGCCCAACCATCTTGGGCACGGCCGCGAGCAGGCGTTTGGTGTAATCATGCTGGGGATCTTCGTAAATGGCTTCGGCCGAGGCGGACTCGACGATATGGCCCCGATACATGACCAGCACGTGATCGCTGACATGCTCCACCACCGCCAGATCGTGCGCGATGAAAAGGTAGGTGAGGCCGAGTTCCTCCTGCAAATCCTGGAGCAGATTGACGATCTGCGCCTGCACACTCACGTCGAGCGCGCTGACGGGTTCGTCGCAGACAAGGAAACGGGGTTTCACGGCCAGGGCGCGGGCGATGCCGATGCGCTGACGCTGGCCGCCGGAGAATTCGTGGGGATAGCGCCGCATCATGTCCGGCTCCAAGCCGACCTGGGTGAGCAACTCCGCCACCCGGGCGCGGCGGTCGCTGGCATTCAATTCTCGGAAATGAATCTGGAGCGGCTCGGCCACGATGCTCTGGATGGTCATCCGCGGATTGAGCGAGCCAAACGGATCCTGGAAGATCATTTGCATCTCGCGCCGCAGGGGCCGGAAGGTGCTCTCGCTCATCGGGAGGATGTCCTGGCCGTCGAAGGTGACGCGTCCGCCGGTGGGGGCTGTCAGTTTGAGCAAGGTGCGACCGACGGTGGTCTTGCCGCTGCCGCTTTCGCCGACCAGCCCGACGGTGGTGCCTTCCCCGATCTGGAAGGAAACGCCATCGACCGCTTTCACCTCCGAGATTTTCCGGCGGAAAATGCCTCCGTAAACCGGAAACCAGGTTTTGAGATCGCTAACTTCGAGCAGAGGCACCGCGCAATTGTGCCCGGAAACGCCGAGGGTGCAACGCGGAAAACCGGAAATGCCCGCCGCGGCGCGCGACTTTAGCGATCGAGAAAGGTGATGGCGGAGTCGTCCTCTTCCTGCTCGGCCGCCGGATAGAGGACGGGCGCGACGAAGGTGGCGGGCGCCAGGTGGAGGGCGTCGTGCACCGTCCGGAGCAGTTTTTCACCGATGTAGGGTTTGTCGAGAAAGGCGAGGACGCCCAGGCTCGCCAGTTCCTCGCGCTGCTCGGGCGTGCCCTGGCCGGTGGAAATCACCACTTTGGCGGATGGTTCGAGGCGGCGGATCGACCGGGTGAGGGTGACTCCATCCATCAACTCCATCGAGATGTCGGAGAGGACGAGCGAGATTTCCTCGCGACGCTGGAAGAAGAGGGCCAGCGCGTCGGTGCCGTCTTCGGCGGTGAAAACGTGGTAGCCGTGGGCCTCGAGGGTGGATGCCGCCGCCTCGCGAATGGCCGGCTCGTCATCGACCACCAGGATGGTTTCGCCCTGCCCGCGCGGAGTGACCTGCACGGCGACGGTTGTTTCGTCGAGGACGTCCTCGGTTTGGGCCGGAATGTAAATGTGGAAGGCGGTTCCCTGGCCCAGGCCTGTCTCCAGATTCACGAATCCGCCGTGATTCTGCACGATGCCCACGACGGTCGAAAGACCCAGGCCGGTGCCCTTGCCAGCTTCCTTGGTGGTGAAGAAGGGATCCCAGATTTTCTCGACGACTTCCGGCGGAATCCCGGAGCCGGCGTCCTTGACCGAGAGGATAACGTAGGCACCGGGCTTGGCCTCGGCGTTGACCGATTTGCAATCGGCGCCGAGCTGCGCGTTCTCGCCCGCCACGATCAGGTCGCCGCCCTCGGGCATGGCGTCGCGGGCGTTGACACAAAGATTGAGCAGGACCTGGTGGAGCTGAGTGGCGTCGCCCATCACCGTCCACAGATCCTTGGTGAAGCGCGACTTGATGCGGATGTTGCGGGGAAAAGTCTGCGCCAGGATCTTGCTCAACTCACCGATGAGATGGCGGGGCTGGAGGAGGACGCGTTCGCCCTCGACGCCGCGGGCGAAAGTGAGCACCTGGCGCACAATTTCCGCGCCGCGCTGGGCGCTGACTTCGACGGTGTTGAGGAGTTTGAGCCGCGATTCGTCCTGGATGCTGGTGCGCAAGAGCCCGATCGACATCGAGATCGGCGTCAGGATGTTGTTGAGATCGTGGGCGATGCCGCTGGCCAGAGTGCCGATGCTCTCGAGCCGCTGGGTGCGCAGAAACTGGGACTCCAGCTTCTTCTGCTCGGAGATGTCGGTGTTTATGAGCAGGATGCCCTTGGGCGAGCCGTCCGCTTTTTTGATCAGGGTCCAGCGGCTGCTCACGATGGTTTTTTTCTCGGCCTTGGTCATGTGATGGAGCTCGCCCGACCATTCTCCATCCCGCAAGGCCCTGGCCTTGGCCTCCGTTTCGTCATGCTCCGAGCTGAACAGGGCGCTCGTTTTCTGGCCGACCGCTTCCTCGGCGGTCCAGCCGTAGAGGCGTTCGGCCCCTTTGTTCCAATAGGAAATGCAATCGTCCGTCCCGCGCATGAGAATGGCGTCGTGGGCGAGGTTGATCAGGTTGGCCTGTTCGCGGACCTGATCCTCGGCCCGCCGCCGCTCGGTCACATCGTGCGCCATCACCAGCACGGCGTCGCGTTGCTGAAATTCCAGACGGCTCCAGGTGAGCTCGACTTCGATGACCGACCCGTCCTCGAGCAGATGCGTCTCGCTGACGGTCACGCTGATGCCGGAGGGAATTTCTGTCGGCTTCGGGCCGCTGCTTTTGCTGTCGGGCGCGCGGAGATCGGCGGCCGTGCGGGCGAGAAACTTATCGCGCGAGTAGCCGTAGTGGCGGATGGCCGCCTGGTTTACGGCCAAGATGCGCAGCAAACGCGTGTCGTAAACCCACATCGGGAGCGGGTTGTTATTAAAGAGAAGCCGAAAGCTGGCTTCGTTCTCCAAGGGATTTTGGCGTTCTCCGCTCATACAGATGTGCTCATGGTGGTAGATCCGCCCGTTTCAGAGTCGAAGTCTTCCGTGAGAAAAGCATTTTAGGTACCAGTGCTTGCGCCGATGCGGCAAAGATCTCGGTCAAAATTACAAAGCCGCGCTTTCCAATGCGGGCGATCGGTGAGTAAATGAAAAGATATGGCCGATGGCACCAACCAGCAGAACTCACTCGATAACACCGTTTCGATCAAAGGCAGTCTCAAGTTCAAGCAATCGCTTGAGTTCGATGGGCAGTTTGAGGGTGACGTCACCTCGGAGGGCCGTTTCATCGTCGGTCGCAAAGCCGAGGTGCAAGCCGAGATCGTCGCCCATTCCGTGATTATCTACGGCAAGGTAACGGGGAATATCACCGCGCTCGACCGCTGCGAGCTGAAGGCGAATTCGCATCTTTACGGCGACCTTCAGACCGCCCGACTGATCATCGAGGAAGGCGCCACCTTCGTCGGTAAATCCGAAGTCGCTCCCGGGGGCCTCCCCAAGACCAAGCCGAAAGAGTAGCTCGCCGCCGCGTGCCCCCGTCTCCGGCGTTTCAAAAATTCCCCGTCAGCACTCCGGCTGCACCGCCCGCATCTCGCGCGCGGAGACCACATCGACCAGTTTCAGACAGGAGAGCCGGAGCTGGAGTTGATCCATTACGACACCCGCCAGCTCCGCGAGGATGCCCTGCTCGCGCGCGGTGAAATCCTGCGGCGCGAAATCGACCACGCACAAGCTGCCCAGCCGATGACCTTCCGCCGCGATCAGGGGCGCGCCCGCGTAGAAGCGGAGGTGCGGCGCTCCGGTGACCAGCGGATTGTTTGCAAAACGCGGGTCCCGCGCGGCGTCCGGCACCACCATCACCTCGGGCGAAAGAATGGTGTGGGCGCAAAACGCCGTTTGCCGGTCCGTCTCGCGCAGGTCCGTGCCGTAGCAGGATTTCATCCACTGCCGATCCCGGTCGATCATGGTGATCAGAGCCACCGGGACATTGAAAATATGCGCCGTCAGCGCGGTGATGCGGTCGAAGGAGGCCTCATCCAGTGAGTCGAGGATGTGATAGGACTCCAGAGTCTTGATGCGCTCGAACTCGTCGTCGGGGTGGGAAGGATCGCTCATGATTACAAAGCCGCCGCATTTCTCTAGCAGGCGGCGGGCCATATTGGGGGCTTCTCTCGAGGAAGTAGCGCAATTTTTTCCCGGGAGAAACGATATTGTCTTGTCTTCCGCCGGATTTCCGCTAGACCAGCGCGCGATGCGAATTTCGGCACTCCTTATCCTCGCGGGGCTGACGGGCGCTGGCCCCATTCTGGCCGACTCGGGAAGGGCCGCCCCGCCCCGCCAGCAACTGCTCGTCAGTGTGGCCGATCAGAAGATGCGGCTGCTGCGGAACGGGCAGAAAGTGAACGACTTCACCATCTCCACCTCCCGCTTTGGCGAAGGCGACGCCTTTAACAGTTACCGGACGCCGCTGGGGCGCTTCATCATTTCCCGGAAAATCGGCGAGGGCCTGCCGCTCGGAGCCGTCCTCAAACGGGGGCGCCCCACCGGGGAAGTGCTGTCGCCCAACGCCGCGGGCCGCGATCCCATCGTCACCCGCATCCTCTGCCTGCGCGGCCAGGAAGAGTCGAACCGCAATGCCGAGCAACGCTTCATTTACATTCACGGCACCCCGCGGGAGAAACAGCTCGGGCAAAAAGCCAGCTTCGGCTGCATTCGGATGCGCTCGCGCGACGTGATCGATCTCTATCGTTTCGTCGGTTCCGGCACGCCGGTCATCGTGGGCAACGCCTCGCTGCGCCAGATGAGCAAAGGCATCAAGACCGAGAAAGTGGTCGCCGCGCGCCGCGTCGGCCACGAGGACGAGCCCCTCGGTTCGTAGCTGCAGAACAGAGGGGCGGCTCCCGCCGGAAAAACGGATCGCAACCGGCTCGCCCCGCCCCTACACTGGGCACCATGCGGATCTCGCGGAAATCGGAATATGCTCTCCGTGCGCTCGTGGCGATGGCGCGGATGCCACGTTCGTGGCCAATCTCCGAGTTGTCCGCCCAGGAAAATATCCCGGTCAAATTTCTCGAGCAGATCCTGCTCGCCCTGCGCCGGGGCGGCCTCCTCGCGAGCTTGCGCGGGGTGGGGGGCGGTTACTCGCTGCGGGTTCCGCCCGGCCGCATCACCACGGGCCAGATCATTGCCCTCCTGGATGGGCCCATCGCCCCGGTGCCCTGCGCCATCGACGCGAGCGCCTCGGCCTGCAGTTGCCCGGAGCCGCGCACCTGCCCGGTCCGCCGGGCCATGACCGAACTGCGCGAAAAAATGGAAGCGACGCTGAATAGCCAGAGCCTCGAAGACCTCGCCCGTCCCGAGGTGGCGGCGGCCACCTACGAAATCTGACGGGAACCTCCTAAAGCGATTTGTGGGCGCCTTCCTTGCGCGGCTCTTCTCTCGAGAGTCGGTAGCACACCACCGCCAGAGCCGCGCCCAGGACCGGGGCCGCGATATACAGCCAGAGATGCTCCAGATGCCCGGACACCAGAGCCGGGGCCATGGACCGGGCCGGGTTCATCGAAGCCCCGCAGATCGGCCCGGCAAACATCGCTTCCAATCCGACCACACTGCCGATGGCGATGCCGGCGGTGACCCCTTTTTCCTTGGGCCCGGTCGAGACGTTGAGAATCACATACATCAGGAAGAGCGTCAGCAGGACCTCCAGCGCAAAAGACTGCATGGCGGACCCCGCCGGCAGCGTCGCTCCCAGTTTCGTCGGATCCTCGGGAAAGAGGAGGCGCAGAACGCCGCTGGCCAGGATCGCTCCCGCCAGTTGACTCCCGATGAACGGCCCCATCTCCCGAGCGGGAAACCGGCCCGAAATCCAGAAGCCCAGCGTCACCGCCGGATTGAGGTGCGCGCCCGAGATGTCGCCCACCGCATAGATCATCGACAGCACGATCAGCCCGAAAGTGATGGCCACCCCCACATGCGTGACCGCCCCGCCGGAAGCGGCATCGCACACCACCGCCCCAGTGCCCGCGAAGACCAGTCCGAAGGTGCCCATAAACTCGCAGAAACACTTGCGCATCCGGCGAGAAAAAGACCAGCCGCGCGTGAAGATCAAGTCCAGAATCGGGAAGAGTTTTTAAAAAACCTGGGGCTGGCCTTCCATCATCACCGCCACGCAATGCTCGATGCCGTGTTCGCGGGCGCAGGCCAGGAGACGCTCGGGCGGTTCATGCAGTGGCTCGTAGCTCAGCCGGAAGGTTCCGTAATGCATCGGAATCAGTCTCTTCGCCTTCAGCTCGATGAAGGAGCGCACCGCTTCCTCGGGGTTCATGTGCACCTCGCGGCCGCTCGGGGGGTCGTAGGCTCCGATGGGCATGAGCGCGAGATCGATGTCGTGCCGGCTCCCGATTTCCGCGAAGCCGTCGAAGTAAGCCGTGTCGCCGCAGTGAAAAATGGAGCGGCCGTTCACTTCGATGACGAATCCGCCAAACCCGCGGTGCGAATCGTGCAACATCCGCGCGCCCCAGTGGTGGCACGGCGTCAGCGTGATCTTGATCGGCCCATGCTGATAGCTCTCCCAGTAATGCAGCTCGTGCACGCTCTTGAAGCCGAGATCGTGCACCAGATTACCCACCTCGAACGGCACCACGATCGGTTGATCCGCCGCCACTTCGCGCAGCGTCTTCCGGTCGAGGTGATCAAAATGCGCGTGCGTCACCAGCACCAGATCGATGGCGGGCAGATCGTGCAGGTGCAGGCCGGGATGCTTGATCCGCTTGATCACCTTCAGCCATTTCGCCCAGTTTGGATCGACCAGGATATTCAGGCCCCGCGTCTGGATCAGGAACGAGGCGTGCCCGATCCAGGTGAGGCCGAATTCATTTTCCTTCAGATCGGGAAACAGGGCCTCGAGATGACCGCCCAGCCGCTTGGTGAAGAGCGACGGGATGAGCACCTCGGTGAGAAAATTGCGTTTGTTCCAGCCCTTCACCGGTTTCAGGCCGACTTTGCGGGTGGGTTCCGTGCCTTCCGGGTCGGTCGATGGCTTCTTGGAAAATGGATTCGGCACGTTCGGAAAATTATGCGAGGGGAACGTGCCGGGCGCAATCGCGTTCCTGCCGCCCGGTCTTGTCACCGCGCCGGCGGAACGTTTTGATCGGGGCATGAGCGAAAAAACCGTCCTGCGAAAACAGATTCGGGCGGCCCTGCGAGACCGGTCCCC
>JBGTNO010000332.1:0-6787 GCA_041743065.1 Chthoniobacterales bacterium | reverse complement strand
CGGCGGAGTCGTCTATCTCCCGGCCGGCACTTACAACCTGCGGGGCGCCCCGCTCACCATCGCCAGCCGGGTCGTCCTCCAGGGCGAAGGGCGCGACGTTTCCCGGATCTATGATAACGCCGGGGCCAGCACCGGGAAGCCGATGTTTTCCGGCACGATCTACCGCGTCGGGGTGGTCGATCTCACCCTCGAATGCGCGGCGGCTGGCTTCCGCAGCACCTGGAAAGTCAACGGCTCCGGGCCCACCTTTTTTCTGCGCAGCCGCTTCATTAACCGCCGCAAAGAAGTCCTCGTTTACGGGACCAACCGCTCGCTGCTCGCCGAGTGCGAAGTCCTTCACTCCCCGCTCTCCGGCAAATACGTGATCGACTGGAGCGGCCTCACCGATGTGCTGCTGCGCAACAGCATGGTCGAGTGGTCGGACGGGCGACTCTTTCTCAATCGCATCAACCGGCTCCAGATGGAAAACAACGATTTCGTCCAGTCCGTGGCCACCGACGGGACGGGCGACGCCTTCGGCGGAGCGACGCTCGGCGGGAGCAGCCGGGTTGCTATCCTCGGCAATCGCTGGTCCAAGAAAGGGGCGGGCCCCCTCCCGCAGAACAACGACGGCGAGACCATCCTCAACGAAATGATCGACGCCAAGACCACCGGCACCGCCAGCGCGGCCACCGCCAGCACCCTGCGCGACGGGTCGAAGAACTTCACCGCCCTCCAGCCCGGCGGCTACTCCGTCGCCATCGTGCACGGCCGCGGGATGGGGCAGCGCCGCACCATTCTCAGCTACACCGCCGACACCCTGCAGCTCGACGCGCCCTGGCAGATCACGCCCGAGGCGGGCAGCCGCTACACCATCGTCAAGTTCGACACCTCCTACCTCATCAAGGACAACGAACTGCGCGATCTTCCCCGCGGGATCTGGCTCTACAGTTGTTCGCTGGCCCAGGGCGCGATCGTCGGCAACACCCTTGCCGCCGCCGACAGCATCTGGCTGCGGGCCGATCAGCGGCTGAATTCCGGGCGCTTTTCCGTGCTCGAAGACATCCTCATCGAGGGCAACCGCGTGCGGAATCCCGACGGCCTCTACCCCGCCCGCATCCATCTCAGCCAGCAGCACGTGAACGGCGCCGGCCTGCTCGGGAACGCCTTCTACGGCATCGAGGTGCGCGGCAACACCGTGGAATCCCTCCAGCCCTACCCCGGCTGGATCGACGGGGCTGCGGGCGAAGGTTATTACTGCGTGCTCACCCCGGAAAACGTCCCCGCCGACAACCACACCGCCAGTCCGCTCGGCGTCATTTTCCAAAACAACCGCGCCATCAACACCGCCTACGCCTACCGGCTCTCGACCGGCTCCACCCAGACCGTGCTGTGGAACGGTTGGCGGGAAAACGTCGGGAGCCTGGTCTTCGACGACAGCCTGGCCGGCAAAGGCGGCACGCATGGCTCCGTGGGCACCGTCATCGGCACGGCCAATCTCGCTCCGGCGGCGGCGGACGACTTCTTCGACATCCCGGAATCCGCCGGCGCCCGTCCGCTGGACGTGCTCGCCAACGACGCCGATCCCGATCTCGGCCCCGGATCCCTGAGCATCGCGGGCGTGACCCAGCCCGGCACCGGTTCCGTCGCGATCGAGGACGGCCGGATCGTTTACACCCCGCCCGAGGAAGAGCTCACCACCGCCACCGCCAGCTTCACCTACACGATTTCGGATGGCGACCGCACAGCTACCGCCACCGTCGCGCTGACCCTGCCCCTCGTCACGGTGCCCCCGGAGATTCTGGCGCATCCCGCCGCGCAGACGGTGGCCGAAGGAGCCCAGGCCGAGTTCGCGAGCGAGGTTTCCGGAAGTCCCGCGCCCGCCCTGCAATGGTATCGCGACGACGCCCCGCTCCCCGGTCAGCAGGCGGAGACCCTCGTCATCACCCCGGCTTCACCCGCCGACGAAGGCTCCTACCACATCGTCGCGACCAACGCCGCGGGCCAAGCCCAGAGCGGCGGCGCGGCACTGATCGTGAAAGTGCCGTTCGAGAGCTGGGCCGCCGGATTCGATAATCCACTGGTCTCCGATCCGGCGCTCGATCTGAACGGGGACGGCCTGAGCAATCTCTTCGATTACCTGTTTGGCCTTGACCCGCTGCTGCCGCTCGCCCCCGGTGCGGCTCGGCCCCGCTTCGATCTCGAGTCAGAGGGCGGCACGACCTATCTGAGCCTGACCTACCGCCATTCGCGGCGGGCCACCGGGGTGGAAGTGGAACTGGAGGCCTCGGACGATCTGGCTCCCGAAGGCTGGGAGATCACCGAGCCGGACGAGATCGAAGCGATGGGCCCGGACCCCGTGTCCGGCGATCCATGGTTCAAGCTAAAGCTCGATGTCACGGGTCTTCCCGCCCGGTTTCTTCGGTTGCGCGCGGGACTGAAACCGACCCCCTGACCGCAGGCCGGGAGGCGTCTGCCGGTAAGGCTTCAAGAGCAACCTCTGCCAGACCCGCATGGTGCCGTCCCAGCATCCGGAGATGATCCGCTGCCCGTTCGGAGTGAAGGCAATCGAGCGCACGATGTGATGCAGCGGCGGCGAGCCGGCCAGTTCAGCGCCGCTGCCCGCATCCCAGACTCGGATCTGATTCTCGCTCGCCGGAATCCGGATCTCGCCGCGGACGATGCCGCCGCCGCTCGAAGAGGCGATATATTTTCCATCCGGCGAAAAGGCCAGGCCGATCACCCAGTCGCGGTGGCCACTGCAGCGGATCAGTTCCTCCCCGGTGTTCACATCCCAGATGCGCACGGTTTGGTCCAGCGAAGGGACGGGCTTCCCGTCGTCATCGAAGATGGGCCCGCCACTGCCGGAGGCCATGCGCTGGCCGTCGGGCGAAAAACGCGCGATCTGCACCCCCGAGAGGTGGCCGTGGAAGACTCGGAGCAGCTCACCACTCCGGGCATTCCACAGGCGGATGGTGCGATCATTCGAAGCCGTGAGCGCGCGCTCACCATCGGGAGAAAAATCGACACTGGTGACTCCGGACTCGTGCCCCACCAACCACGTCACCTCGCGTCCGCTCTCCAGATCCCACCGGATCGCCATCCCGTCGGAGCCGCCGCTGAGCGCCTGTCGGCCATCCGGCGACACCGCCACACCGGTGGTCTGACCCGTATGCGCATGATAAGATGCCAGTTCCTTCCTTCCCGCCACGTCCCAGACCCGCACGGTGCCATCCTCGCAGCCCACCAGCAGCCGATCTCCCTGGGGCGTGAAGGCGAGCGAGAAAATCTTGCCGCCTTTCACCGCCCATGGCTGACCCGTCTTTCGCTCCGCCAGGTTCGCCAGCAGGATCGAAGAATTCTCCAGGCCCAGGGCCGCCGTCTGACCATCGGGAGCGACCGCCACCGCCCACACGGCTGACTGGCCCGCCAGGCGCGTCTTTTCCACCAGGAGCCCCGGCGAAGGCGAAGTGTTGCCCAGGAACTCTTCCGCCTTCAGCCGTAATCCCGCTGGCTTCGTGTCCGTTTGCGAAAATCCGAAGCCGTAAGCGCCATAGTTCAGCCACTCGACCTTCTCCGGAGGACCTGGCTCTGATTCGGCCGATATCAGTGAGACGGTGGTCAATTTCGGCTCCGTCGCCTTGGCCTTCCGCTCCAGTTTCAAATTCCGGGCCGAGGCGCCGCGAATGGAGCTGCCGCCCTTTTGTCCGCTGCGGGAGGTGGTGAAAACCATCTCCGGTTCACCCAGAAGCCGTAGCAGGACTGTGCGGGAAAGCAACCCGCCATTTAAGTTGAGCACCACGTGGCGGGGCATCGCCTCCAGCGAGCGAAGCTGCCCCAGGAGATTCCGCGTCTGGGGCAGGGGAGAGCCGGTGCCGGGCCGGTCGGCGTACTCCACCTGAAGGATTTTCGCCACAGTGGACGCGGAGCCGGGATCCACCGTCAGTTCGAGGCCTCGCAGAGTCGAGCCGGCCAGAAAAATTTCGGCGACCGCAGCCTGATCCAACCGCTTTTCCGCGGACGAAACTGCTCGGGAAGATTTCGCCGAGGGCCAGCGCTCAAGTTTGGGGATGGAAGCCAACAGCCCGGAATGCGAGGCCAGCACCGCCGCGGTCAGCAGGATGCCCAGCCCCGCGCCCGCGGCGAAAACCACGCTTTTGCTGGACCACCGTTTCTTTTCGGTCTGCGAGAGAAGCAGGTGCTCCACGCGCTCGTCGAAAATGCGGCTGACTTCATCGAGCGTGCGCCCCCGCTCGCGGTGGAGGATCCCCGCGATCTCCTTCCGCATCTCCTTGAAATCCTGAGGCGCGGGGTTCGGGGGTGGAATCGCCGCGGAGGGGGAAGGGGGCTGCTCTGGGGAAGCCAGCGGCGCTGGGGGCGGGCAGTTTTTGGCGGGGGGATGGCTGGGTGGATTCATCGGTGGGCCGAGCGAGACTCGGCGGCCAGATCCTCCAGCATTTTCGTGAATCCGGCGAGCACCTGATCGCGGGAAAACTGCGCGACAAATTTCCGACCCGCTTCTCCCCAGGCTCGCAGCGCTTCCGGCTGCTCCGCCATTTCGGCCAGCGCCGTGGCCAGCGCCTCCGCCTGGTTTGGAGAAACGTTCCGGCCGAAATGTCCCTCCTTCACCGCGCGGCAGAGTTCGCTTTCCTCGTCCGCGACCGTCAGGACCGGTTTACCGAACGCGAGGGTGGAGAGCAGCTTGCTTGGGAAAAACGCACCGCCCGCGCCCTTCTGCTGCGTGATCAGGCAGACATCCGCATCGACCAGCATCTCGTGATAATCCGCTTCGGCGAGCAGCGGCAGCAGCCGGAGGTTGGCCGCGCCGGAGTTTTCGATCCGTTCCGCCAGGTCGAGCTTCCGCGCGCCCTCACCACAGATCACGATCCGAATGCGCGGGTGGCGCACGAGTTCCGCCGCTTCGACGGCAATCTCGGCTCCCTGTTTCACCCCGAGATTCCCGGAATAAATGACCAGAAAATCATCCGCCCGGTAGCCCTCCTTGCGCCGGAAACCGCCGGGAGCCGGCCGGGCCGCCAGGTCGAGCGCCACCGGGTTGGGAAAATAGACGATCTTTTTCTCCGGCACATTTTTCCGGCGAAAGGCGTCCAGCATTCCCCGGCTGATGCCGGACACGCGCGCCGCGCCCGCATAGGCCACGCTCTCGAACCAGTAGAGCAGGCGCATGAACCGCCCCGGCCGCACCATGCCGAGACCGGCCGCCGCGTCGGGCTGAAGATCCTGCACGTGGAAAACGAAGGGCGCGCGCTTGAGCATCGAGAGCACCCGCGCGGCCGCCCCGCTCAAGAGCGGCGGAGAGATCACGATATAGACATCCGGTTTCCGCAGCGGGAGCAGCCGCGTGAAACTGGTCACGATGAAAGACGCCTCGTGCAGCATGCGCGTTAGCACGCGCACGTTCTTCGGCACGTAATGCCAGCAGCGGTGCACCGGCACGCCGCCGATCACATCGCGGCGAAAGATGCGCGCGGCATCGGCCGGCCGTTTCTCCCACTGCGGATAGTAGGGAAACGCCGTCACCACCTCGACCTCATGGCCCGCCGCCGCGAGATGGTCGCAGAGCATGCGGTTGTAAGGCGCGATGCCGGTAAGTTCGGGCGCGTAATTGATGCCCCAGAGGATGACTCTCATGGCTTGGAGGCGGCTTCCCGGCGGGCGCGGGCTTTCCTTTCCCGCGTCTTCGCGACGCAGAGAAATTCGTAGAAACCGTGGAGCCGCGCGAAATAATACCCTTCCGCCCCGTCGAGGAAACCCCGCTGCCAGAAATAGACGTAGCAGAACCGGAGCAGCGGCCGCAGCGGCAGATGATGAGAAAGCTGCTTCAGTTGGCGGCGCAGGCCGACCTCGTCCTTTTGCAGTTTGCCCCGGCTGTCGGCCAGGTAACGATCTAGCGCCACGGACGCCTCCCAGTTCGAGTAGCGGTTGTGCTTTTCCACGAAGACCTCGACCGAGGGAAACGCGTAGTGATCCATCTCGCTGGCAAGATAGCCCGACTCGCCCCGCACGATGACGTGTTCGTGCACCTCGTTATCGCCGCTCCCGGTGGCCGCGTCGGTCAGTTTCTCGTAGCGGCCGAGGGCGTGGCGGAAGAGCCGCAGGTTCCAGTTCGGATAGTAGGCGTGCTTCAGCCAGCGGCCCATGAACATGAAACGGCGGTTGATCCAGTAGCCGTTTTTCGGCGGGGCGGGATTGGTCACGATGGCCCGGAACTCGGCCTCGGCGCCGGGCGGCAGCACCTCGTCGGCGTCGAGGATAAAGACCCACTCGTGCCGGAAAGGCAGATGCTCCAGCGCCCAGTTTTTCTTCTTCGGCCAGGTGCCCTGGAAATGAAACTGCGCGACTCGCGCGCCCGCCGCCTCCGCGAGGGCCGCCGACTCGTCGGTGCTCTGCGAATCGACCACGAAGATCTCGTCCGCCCACCGCACCGCGTCGAGGCACCGGGGCAGATTGGCCGCTTCGTTGCGGATGGGGATGAGGATGGAAACGGGGACTTTCATGGACGGGCGCGCTCCTTGAGAGGGCGGCACGGATGGCCCGCGCAGACGGTCCACGGCGGAAGGTCTTTCGTCACGACCGCCCGCGCCCCGACCACCGCGCCCTCGCCGATCGTGACGCCGGGATGCACGAAACATTCCGCCGCCACCCAGGCTTCGTCGCCGATCGTGATGGGCCGCGCCACCAGCGGAAAGCCCGGCCGTTCGTAGTCGTGCGTGCCGGTGCAGAGATGCGCGCCCTGCGAGATCACGCTGCGTCGGCCGAGCGTGATGACGGCTTGCGAGTAGAGGAT
>JBGTNO010000331.1:0-8207 GCA_041743065.1 Chthoniobacterales bacterium | reverse complement strand
ACCGGGATTGAACCGGTGACCTCATCCTTACCAAGGATGTGCTCTACCGACTGAGCTACATGGGCGTTACTGCATATTGCATCTATCTCCGGCCGCCTCTAGCTCCAAGGGATAAAAAACCCACATCGATTCAGGATGTTCTCCCTGATCGATCTGGGTGTTTCCTCCGCTTGTTTCTGAAAGCGAGTGGCGAACGTAGCAAAACGCCTTTGCCTGTCAAAAGGAAAGTGAAGAATCTTCATCCTCCCGAAAAAAAAGCCGCCCGCGGCCGACCAACCATGGACGGCAACGGGCGGCGGTGATTCGAGGACGGACGCGGTGTTATTCCACGGTCTCAGTCGTGGTCGTGGTCGTGCTTTCTTCCGTGACGACGGGAGCGACGGTGGTGGTCGTCGCGGTCGCAGGCTGCTGCACCACGATGCGCCGGATGATCTTCACATCACCGGGGACATATTCGACCTGCACCGGCACGCCGGGCTTGATCGCCTCCACCGCGACAGTGGCGCCGGTGGAATCGACGATGGTGGTCTCCTTGGAGTAGGAGTAGCTCACTGGATCGGTGCCGCCCGAGGCGGATAACACGACCGTGCCAGCCGCTGGGTCGAAAGTGGTCAGCGTCCCGGTGGAACTGGTGGTCTGGGTGGTGGTCCCGGCCGCGGTAGTCGTCTGCGACACGGCGACTTGCGCGGAAGCAGGCTGAACGAGGGCGAGGGTGAGAGCTGCGAGAGCCGCAGCCGGTAGGGCGATGGTTTTCTTCATAGGCTGATTCAGACGTTAGGCCAGTCCGCTTATTCGGCCTGGTCCCGCTAAATTCGCCGCGCCTGCCCTGAGCGGTTGCCTCAGTGGCTCGACGCTTCGTTCTGGTGATCGTCATCATCGGGCAGCGTATAGGTGCGCTGGAGCCGCTCAATCGAGAGGGCCTGGCCGGTGGTTTCGTCGATCCCGATCACCGCTCCCCGCAGACCCACCGGTCCCGGCGCCACAGGAAACGGCACCGGCATGTTGTCGTAGAAACGCCCGACAATCGCCTCGATTTGCCGACCCAGCACGGACTCCAGCGGTCCGCACATGCCGGCATCGCACAGAAACGCCGTCCCGCCCGGGAAGATCTCCTCGTCCGCCGTCTGCACATGCGTGTGCGTGCCGACCACGGCGGAGACCTTGCCGTCCAGAAAACGGCCCATCGCGATCTTTTCACTGGTGGTTTCCGAATGCATATCCACGAAAATAACCGGCGTTTCCTCCCGCAGCCGTTCGATTTCGCCCTCGATCACGCGGAAGGGGTTTTCCAGATGGGGCAACATGAAGGTGCGGCCCTGAATGTTGACCACCGCCACTTTTCCCTTGGCCGTCTCCAGCACAATCGAGCCCCCGCCCGGCGTGCCGTCGGGATAGTTCAAAGGGCGGAGCAAACGCGGTTCCGTATCGATGTAGGAAGGCGTTTCGCGTTGATCCCACACGTGATCGCCCGTGGTGATGACCGCCACGCCCGCCCGCATCAGATCGATCGCGATCTTGCGCGTGATGCCGCGCCCCCCGGCCGCGTTCTCCCCATTGGCCACGATGAAATCCAGGCCCAGCTCCTCTTTCAAACCCGGCAGCGAGTCGATGACCGCCCGCCGGCCGGGCGATCCGACGATGTCCCCCAAAAAAAGAAGCTTCAGCATAGAAATTGAATTACGGTCAGCCGCGTGACCGCCCGACCTGAGAGCCGTAACAGCTCCGCCCGCTCAGGGAAAATGATTTTCCTGCTCTGGCTGCTCGGGGCGCTGCCGCTGTGCGCCCAGAAACTGAGCCCGCTGGAGAAAGCGCCCGACTGGTCGGAACTCGACCGCTACCAGGAAACCATCTCGCGCGAGGATTTCCTCCGGCGACTCGAGACGGTCTTCGCGCCGCGGGAGACCTGGCATTCGACCATCGAGGTAAACGAAAAGTCCGCCCGGATTCGCCAGACACTCACGCCCCCCGTCGATTACCTCCTGCGTTTCGGCGACCGACCCCTCCCCGAGCGATCCTGGCGCCTCCCTTCCGAGATCACCCGCCGCGCATCCGATCCTCCCCTGCGAGGAGTGCGCATCGCGATTGATCCGGGCCATCTCGGCGGCGACTGGGCGCGCATGGAGGAGCGCTGGTTTCAGATCGGTGAAGCCCCCCCGGTCACCGAGGGCGACATGACGCTGCGGGTCGCCCGCAAACTCGCCGCCAAACTGCAAGAACAGGGAGCGGAAGTCACCCTTGTCCGCTCCTCCGCGAATCCGGTGACCCCCCTTCGTCCCGCCGACCTGGAAACCGTCGCTCGCACCGATCTCGGCGACCGAGGCGTCACCGCTATCACCCGAGGCTACGCCGGGCCGACGGACCCGAAACGCTTCAGTTCCATTCAGTGGCAGAGCGAGGTGCTGTTTTATCGCGCCGCCGAGATTCGCGCCCGCGGGGCGCTCGTCAACCAGACCATCCGTCCCGATCTCACCGTTTGCCTCCATTTCAACGCCGAAGCCTGGGGCGATCCCGCCGCGCCCTCCCTGACCGAGCAAAACCACCTCCATTTTCTTATAAATGGGAGCTACAGCGCGGCTGAGCTGGAATTTGACGACATCCGCTTCGACATGCTGAAGCAGCTCCTGCGGCGGACCGCCCTGCCATCGCTTATGGCCTCCGAAGCCGTGGCCCGGGCCATGTCCCAAGCCACCGGCCTCCCACCTTACCACTACGCCGGCGCCAACGCCTTTCCCGTCGGCGCCACCGGCTACGTGTGGGCGCGCAACCTCCTCGCCAATCGCCTCTACCAGTGCCCCGTCATCTACGCCGAGCCTTACGTCATGAACAGCCGCGTCGTTTTCGAGCGCGTGCGGGCCGGCGATTACCCAGGTCGGAAAATGGTCGGCGGCGAATCACGCTCCAGCATTTTCGAAGAGTATGCCGAGGGAATGTATCGCGGCATTCTTCGCTATTTCGCCGGTCCGGGCTCTTGGTAAACGGGCCGGCGCGGAGACACGGAGCTGGCCGAGGCTAGCCCCTTCTTTTTTCAAACTCCGCGCCTCCGCGCCTCCGTGGTTTTAACTTCAGTCGGACCGCTACCGCACCGTCCCGAAATACCGATCCCCCGCATCTCCCAAACCGGGAAGAATATAACCGCGTTCATTCAGCTCCCGATCGATCGAGGCCGTGAATACCGGCACCTCCGGATGGGTCCGCGCGAAGCGCTCCAAGCCCTCGGGACTGCAGAGCAGGCACACGAAGCGCAGCCGCGTGGCCCCATGCTCCTGGAGCTGCGTCACCGCCGCCGCCGCACTCCAACCCGTCGCCAGCATTGGATCCACCACCACCACCTCTGAATCGGCCAGATTTTCAGGCCCATTATAATAATAAGGCCTCGGACGCAGCGTTTCCTCGTCGCGATACAGGCCGATGTGCGCCACGCTCGCATCCGAGAGAATCCGCAGCATTCCCTCCGCCATGCCCAAGCCCGCGCGCAGGATGGGCGCGATTACCACCGGGTGCCGCCCCACCTCCGCCTCGCACTCCTCCAGCGGCGTGGTCACCCGCTTCGGACAGGTTTTAAAATCCTCCGTCACTGCTGGAACCATTATGGCCGAAAGTTCCGTCAGCACCCTGCGAAAAATCTCCACAGGCGTGGCCGCATCCCGCAGTAAAGCCAGACGCGCCCGAACGAGCGGATGATCGATCACCTGAACCTGGGACGTCTTCATATGCGCCGCACGCTAGCAATCCGGCTCCACAGCGTCCAGTTCCGTGAATTATGGTTTTTATAGAAATTTATGATTCCTCCCCGGCCGTGCACGGAAGATGCTAAAGTTACTCGCATCATGATTGCTCAAGCATCCGCCATGAATGACGAAACCGACGAATACTCTTCCCTGGAGCCGCGAGCGATCTACGCCCCGCCCGACTGCTATTCCCTCACCCTCTTCACCCATCGCTGGCGAGAGGTGCGCGATTTCTACGTCGATATTCTCGATGCCGAAATCCTGAGCGAGCGGCCCGACCGCTATTGCGAGATGAATCTCGGCGGTCTCCCCATCTGCCTGCGCGCCGCCGAGCAGGGCGAAATGTTGAGCTACCTCCATCTTTATATTGCCTTGCCCAACCGCACCCGCGTCCTGCACGAGTTGCAGAGCCGCGGCATCATCATCACCAAGACCGGCCCCTACGTGAACTTCCGTGACCCCGAGGGTCGGGTGGTTAAATTATCCGACGCCAAAAGCGTCATCGGCTAAATCTCCCGTCGTCTGCGCTGCCAGCCCCAGCGATTCGATAAACGGCGCGATATTCGCCAAATCCTCGAAGACGAAATCCGCCCCGCAAGCGCGCAAATCCCCGGCGGAATAACGTCCCGTCGCCAACGCGATCGTCTGCGCGCCGATGGCCCGCCCGCAGGCCACATCGTGAGGGGTGTCTCCGATCACGAAAATGTTTTCCGGCGCAAACTCGCCGTATCTATCTCCCGCCCGTTTCCGCGCGAAAGGTCCCAGTTCGTTCCGGTCATGATGATCGTCCGCAAACGCGCCAAATTCGAAAAAGTCCCACACTCCATAATGGGCCAGCTTCAGCTCGGCGCCGCGGGATAAATTCCCCGTCAGCAGCCCCACCGCCACATCATCCCGGCGCTCCAGCGACTCCAGCACCTCCACGATGCCCGGCAGCACCAGACCCCGCGTCCGCGGAAGTTGCTGCTCCAGGTGCCGCAGATACACATCGTAAAAGGCCGCCAGATTATCGACCGACGCCTCCTGCCCGTACTTCGCGAAGATCTGCCGCGCGATCCCGGAATCCGTCCGACCCGCGATCTCCACATCGGCCAGATCGTCATCCACCCCGAAGCAATCCTTCACGGCCAGACTCAGCGCTTTTTCCCCGGCCCCGCCCGAGGTCAGAAGCGTCCCGTCGATATCGAATAGCAGCAGCTTGCGCACCGGCTCCTACTCCTCGTCCGAGACGTCGTCGTCATCGTTCTCGTGCTCCTCTTCCTCAGCGAGCAACTCCTCATCCGTCATCGGAGCGAACTTCCGCTTCCGCTTGGCCGGAGGCAAAGGCGAGAGCGTCATATTGATGGCCCGGCCGATATGTTTCGGCTCCATCTCACATTGCGCCATCGTGGCGAGATCGGTCTTCACTTTCTGCATCAGGAGGTCGCCCAGATCCTTGTGGGCATTTTCGCGACCGCGGAACTGAAGCTGAATCTTGACCTTGTTCCCCTTGTCGAGGAACTCCTCGGCCCGGCGCACCTTCGTTTCATAATCGTGCTCCGCGATCTTCACGCGGAATTTCACCTCCTTCAGCTTGGTCTGCGTGCTCTTGCGATCTTTCTCCAGCTTCGCCAGCTGGTAGCGATACTTGCCGAAATCCACAATCCGGCACACCGGCGGATTAGCCGACGCCGCCACTTCCACCAGGTCCAGTCCCAAGCTTTGCGCCTTCTTCAGCGCGTCCTGCACCTTCATCACCCCCAACTGCTCGCTCGTATCGGCGACGATCACGCGGACTTCGCGGGCGCGAATCCGGTTATTCACGCGGATCTGTGGGGCTCTCTCTCTGGGTTTTGGTTTTGATCTTTTAATGTAGCGATACTCCGTAGGGTCTCAATTCGGAAGCCTGGTCAAAGCCGGGGGCCAACACCGAACGTCCGAGCATATAGGCGCAGCCCGCCCCTTCCCGCAAGGCGTAAATAGTGACAACTCCGAGTCGCGCCACCAGCCAGCTCAAACCGTCTCCCCGGGATGGCTCTTCTCCATTCCGCCGACCCGCACAGCGCAATCGGGAAATATGCCCCGCACCTCCTGGGTTAATTCGCGCACTTTAGTTTCAATGATTCCAGCGCGCTCGTCCTCTGATCCCCCCGCTACGCTTTCCGCACTGACTTGCAGCAGGCCTTTCGTGAAGCCTTCTATCTCCAAACGCAAAATCGACCGATCCTTCCAAAACGCTATATGCGGAGTGATCGACAAGCCGGTTCGCCGCGGAAGAAGCGAACCTTGGGCACACAGGGCCAGAAAGTCCTCCGTAGGGAGCACCAAATCCTCCGCCGGCGCATTCGCCCCCTCGCGCAGACCGTAGATCGCCGCGTTCAGCGGAGAAATGGTCGCCCGCATCATCGGGAAAAAGATCACGTCATCGATATTCTCCTGGCCCGTGAAAATCATCAGCATCCGCTCGATGCCCGGCCCGATCCCCGTCGTGGGCGGCATCCCGTATTCCAACGCCTCGATGAAATCGAAATCCAGCGTGTGGAATTTCCCCGCGTCCTTCTCCTCCGCGCGATAAGACTTCCGCCACGTCTCCAAAAGATGCACCGGATCGTTTTGCTCCGACCAATTATCCCCGCACTCCATGCCCGCAATGAAAATCTCGAACCGCTCCACAAACCGCGGATCGTCCGCCAGTGGCTTGGCCAGCGGCGAAATCTCGATCGGATGCCCATAGACCAGCGTCGGCTGGATCAGCTCGCCTTCCACCTTCTCCTCAAACGCCGCCACCATCGCCTCGCCGATGCTCGGATGCCGCTCCCGCACGCCCAAGCCCGCCAGCATTTCGTTCGCCTCGTCCATCGACGCGCACGTCCGGAAATCGATCCCCGTCGCCTCGCGCACCGCCTCCGCCATGCTCACCCGCCGCCACGGCTGCCCGAAATCGATCTCGTGACCCTTCACCGTAAACGTGGTCCGACCAAAAACCGTCTCCCCCACCTGCCGGAACAGGTCCTCGATCAGCGTCATGTTGTATTCGTAATTCTCGTAGGCCGTCATCGTCTCCACCATCGAAAACTCCGGGTGATGACTCCGATCGATCCCCTCATTCCGGAAATACCGGCCGATCGTGTAAACCTTGTCATACCCCGCCACGATCAACCGCTTCAGATACAGCTCGTGCGAGATCGCCAGATACATGTCGCTCCCCAGCGCGTTCACATGCGTCTTGAAAGGCTCCGCCGTTCCGCCTCCATATTGCGGCTGGATCACCGGCGTCGTGAACTCCAGAAACCCCCGCGCATCCAGAAACGAGCGGATCGCCGCCACCGTCCGCGAGATCAGCCCGAAGCGCTCAAACGACTCCGTTTCCAGAATCGTATCCAGATACCGCTTCCGCAGCACCTGCTCCCGATCCTTCAGCCCCGACCATTGATCCGGCAGCGGCCGGATCGCTTTCGCCAGCAACCGCAACTCCTCCACCAGCACCGAAATCTCCCCCCGCTGCGTGCGGATCACCGTCCCCGTCGCCTCCAGGATATCCCCCAGATCGAGCAAATTCGACTCCGCATAACCCAGCCGTCCCGTTGCCCCATCCGTCGGCAGCACCAGATTCCTGCGGAGAAAAAGCTGCACCTTTCCCGTCTGATCCTGGAGATGCGCAAAAGCCAGGGCTCCCTGCTTCCGCCACGACATCAGCCGCCCCGCCACCGTCACCTTCCGCCCCTCATGCGCCTCGAATGCTTGCAGGATCGGCCCCACATAATGCGTCCGCCCGCTGGTGGAAGGGTAAGGATTCAGCCCCAGCTCGCGCAGCGAATCCGCCTTCCGCGCCCGGCTGCTTCGGATTTCGATAAGAGGATGAGTGGCCACAGAGGTGCGGACCTTAAACGCGCCACGCCCGGATTCCAGCCAGAATATCAGACTCTGGAGAGACGACGCCCTCGGCTACCAACCCGCATCCCCGCGCGGAGATGACGCTGGTGCGACCGGACGATGCGGCTCTGAACTGGGCTTACCTCCGCCGGGAGCTTCGACCTCTCCTGGAACTCAAAGGAGCGCCGGAACTCCTGGAGCAACTGGAAGCGCTGCGCCGCGGCCCGCACCGGTCGTGACAGGCACGCTCCGGCCGGGACCGGAAAATCGAACGCGGGGCACTCCCGCCTGTCTGAAAGAACCGCAGATGGCTTCAACTTTCCGTTCCTCACTCCCGCTGGTCTCTCAGGCATGATGGGCTTCACCTTTGGACAGCCCCTCTGGCTCTGGGCGCTGCTGCTGCCGCCGGTCTGCGCGGGGCTCTATCTCTGGAACTCAAAACGACGCCGGCAGATCCTCGGCCAGGTGGTGTCGCCCCGGCTGCGCGGGCAACTGGTCGCGAATGTCAGCCACACAAAACGCCGGCTCCGGTTCGGCCTGTTTCTGCTCGCGCTCGGGCTGCTCATCGTGGCGCTGGCCCAGCCCCGCCGCGGGTTCATCTTCGAGGAGGCGACGATGCGCGGCCGG
>JBGTNO010000330.1:0-6519 GCA_041743065.1 Chthoniobacterales bacterium | reverse complement strand
GAGCAGATCACCGCCCGCAGCTCGCCGCGCTTGAGCCGGTCCTCCACCTGCTGCCGCACGTCGCGCTCCAGCGAGGCGTGATGGCACTCGATCGCCTCCGCCAGATCGGGCGCCGCTTCGCGCAGCCAGAAGGTCGTCGCCTCCGCGCCGGAGCGCGTGTTGGTGAAAACAAGGGTGGTCCGATGTTTGCGGACCGTTTCGGCCAGTTCGCGGATCAGGCGCTGGCCGGTGTAGCCCGCTTCGGGATAGGGCCGCTGGCGCAGCGGCGTGTGCACCTTCAGCTCGATTTTCTTGTCGGTGCTCACATCGACCAGCGCGCATTCGCCGTGCGTGCCGACGAGAAATTTCCCCACCTCATCCAGCGGAGCGACCGTCGCGGAAAGGCCGATGCGCTGGATCGGTCGGCGGGTCGCGGGATCCTCCGGGCGCAGGCGCTCCAGTCGGCTCAGACTCAGGCTGAGATGCGCGCCGCGTTTGTTTTCCGCCATGGCGTGAATCTCGTCCACGATGACCCAGCGGATGTTTTCCAGATGCGGCAGCCAGCGTTTCTGCGAGAGCAGCAGGCAGAGGCTTTCCGGCGTGGTGAGGAGGATATGCGGCGGACGGTTGAACTGCTTCACCCGCTCGCTGGAGGTGGTGTCGCCCGAGCGCAGTCCGACGCGGATGGGCGGCTTCTCGCCGAAAATCTCCCGCAGCGGCTCGGCCAGATTTTTCTCCAGATCGTAGGCCAGCGCCCGCAGCGGCGACACGTAGATGCAATAGATGGTGTCGAGCAACTGCCCGTGCCGGTGGAGATGCTCCAGATGATCCAGCACGCCCATGAATGCGGCGAAGGTCTTCCCCGTGCCGGTCGGCGAAGCGATCAGCACGCTCTGGCGGTCGCGGATTAACGGCCAGGCCGCTTTTTGCGCCGGCGTGGGCCGCCCGTAGCGCGCGCGGAACCACGCGAAGACATCATGTTTTTCGAGAACAGGCTTCAAGAGCGGAGAATGTAGCACTCCCCCGCCGCTTGCCAATGGGGAGCATACGCTTCCAGCGTGTCGGATTCGGCGTCTCGCCGAATCCTCCGGCGGACACTGTCCGCCCGAGCTGCCCGGCTGGAAGCCGGCCAGACCACGCGAGCCGCGTGGGCTCCCCTTACCAGCCGCGCCGGATGCGCACGGCCACGAAATTCGTCTCCGGCAGGATGTATTTCCGCAGCTCGATCTCGACCGCCTGCACCGCGTAGCCCTCGAGCAAATGCCGGGCGATGTCTCCGGCGAGGGTTTCCAGCAACTCGCATCGCGAAGCCGCCGCCAGCTCGGTCACGCTCCGGCAGACGGCGGCGTAATCCACCGTCCGCTCGATCCGGTCGTCCAAGTCGCTGAAATCGACCGCCGGCTCCAGCACCAGATGCGCGGTCAGTCTCTGCGGCGCGGCCCGCTCCTCCTCCGGCACGCCGAGATGGGCGCGCAGCTCCAGCCCCTCGATCACGATCCGGTCCGTCATCCGATCCGGAATTTCACATCGCGAATCAGCTTCGCGCCGAACCGCGCTTTCAGCTTTTCCACGATGGGACGCCGCCAGTTGCGCTCCAGCTCGAAATGCACCGTCGGCTGCAGCACCGACACAATCAACACCCCGCGCTGCAGCCGGGTCGGCGCGGATTGCGCCGCCAGGAATTCACCCACGATGTCCTTCCACGCCCCCGCGATTTGCGCTTCGTTCAGCCGTTCATTCAGCCCCAACGCGCCCATCACCTTGGTGAGCGCGTCCGCGAGCGTGACCGTGCGATCGGGGCGCTCGGGCGGCTGCGGCAGCCCGCGCCATTCCTCCAGGATGCGGCGATGCAGTTGCGGGTTCATCGTTTCAGAAAGCCAAAAGCCCCCACTCGCGCGCGAGTGAGGGCCTCGGAGAAATTGGGATCGCGGCTCCGCGGCTACGCGCCATCCTCCCCGATCGCTTCCACTGGGCAGCCTTCCATGGCTTCCTTGCAGAGCGCCTCCTCGTCCTCGCTCTCGGGCTGTTTATGGACGAAGGAGTGGCCGCCGTCATCGTTGCGCGTGAAGTTCGCGGGCGCGGTCTCGCGGCAGAGATCGCAGTCGATGCACTGGTCGTCCACGTAGTATTTCCCGCTTACGTTATCTTCGTATTTGTTATCGACGTCGGCCATAAAAGTTCCCCTGATGAGTTGGTTGGTGGCTTCAATTAAAGGTCGCCCCCCGGCATTGCAACCGTTTTTTCGCCGTAGCGAAGCTTCCAGCTTGCCGTCGTTTGTTCTAAATAGAGCCGGAGGCTTGGGGGTTTGGATGACAACCTGGAAGCGGCTGGAAGCTTGCGCTACGTCCCGGTCCCGCCTTCTATCACCCTCACCGTCCGCTCTATGCCCGAAAGCTCCGTGAAACCCGTCATTCCCGCCGAGGGCTGGCATGTGCTGCATCTCTACTACCGGGTCGATTACGGCCAGTGGGACCTCCTCGATTCGGACGAACGCGAAGCCGCCCGCCAGCATCTCGTCGCCCTGATCGACGAAGCCCGCACCATCGCCGACACCCAGCTGCTCACCTTCAGCGTCGTCACCCCGCGCGCCGACCTTGCCTTCATGCTGCTCACGCCCGATCTGCAGGTGGCCAACGAGATCGAGAAACGCCTCTCTCTTTCGCTCGGACCCGAAGTGCTCAATCCCGTTTACAGCTACCTCTCGCTCACCGAGCGCAGCGAATATCTGCCCCGACCCGAAGACTACGCCCGCTCCTTGGAAACGGAGGACGCCCTGGCCCCGGGGAGCGCGGAATTCGAGGAAAAGATGGCCGATTACCACCAGCGTTCGGAAAAGTATCTAAAGCATCGGCTCTGGCCCCGGCTGCCCGACTGGCCGGTGATGTGTTTTTACCCGATGTCGAAACGCCGGGGCGACAAGCACAACTGGTACGCGCTCGATTTCGCGGCGCGCAAGGAGCTGATGAGCGGACACGCCCGCGTCGGACGTCAGTGGAGCGGGAAAATCCTCCAGCTCATCACCGGCTCCACCGGGCTCGACGAAATGGAGTGGGGCGTCACCCTCTTCGCCAAGGACTCGAATGACATCAAGGGGATCGTCTATGAAATGCGTTTCGATCCGGTGAGCGCGGACTACGCGGACTTCGGCGACTTCCTGATCGGTCTGCAACTGCCCATCACGGAGCTTTTCCGGCGTTTGCAGCTCTGAGTTTTTTAAGCACAGAGCCACCGAGAAGGGAGTGGGACTTCGGAACGTAGCCCAAGCTCCCGCTGGGGAGTTGCGCAACCGTAAGACAGGTTTGCAACCTGTCCGGGCGGAGGCGGCGGGTCCCTCCGCCTCGCTCACGCTCGCCCCGACAGATTCCAAATCTGCCTTACGTTGCACCGCTCCGCGCGATCGTAGCGCCAGTGTCCCGCTGGCCATCCAAACCCGGACCTCCGGCTCCAATTTTAGAAAAACGACGGCCAGCCCGGGACGGACGCGACGGCGCACCGACGGAGGCCCACAGAGGAACGATCGGGCGAATTCCGTTGTGCCTGTTCACGGAATCTGCTTTCCCATGAAGCGTGCTTTTTGACCTCCTGCGCTGGTCGGCCCTCTCCCTGGGGACGTTTCTCATCCTCGGGGTGGCGCTGAGTCTCAGCAACAGCTCACACTGGTTCGTCCGCATCTGGGATTTCCCGAGGATCCAGATCCTGACCGTGCTGATCGGTTGCGTGGCAGCCTCCTTCTGGTTCCATGGCGGGTTGCTGCTCACGATTTTTACCATAGTCGGCGCGCTCACCAGCGGCTGGCTTCTCTACGGCATCTTTCGCTACACGCCCCTCCATCCGCTCCAGGTGAAAAGAGCCACCGATCCGCCGGAAGACTCCACCTTCACCCTCGTCGCGACCAACGTGCGCATGGAAAATGAAGACCATGAGCGCTGGCTCGCGGTCATGGAGAAGGCTGATCCTGACCTGATCCTGGCCGCCGAAGTCGATGCGAAATGGGAGCGGGCCATGGAGCCGCTGCGCGAAAAATATCCGCACTCGATGCGGGCCGCGCAGGAGAATTACTACGGGCTCGTCCTGCTCTCGCGCCTGCCCCTGATCGATCCGCAAGTCCGCTTTTTGGTGCAGGACGACATCCCCTCGTTTCACGTGTGGGTCGAGCTCCCAAACGGCTCCCGCTTCCGCCTGCGCGGGATCCACCCGCGGCCGCCTGAGCCCATCCGCGACCAGGATTCGGCGCCGCGCGACGCTGAACTGGTGATGGTGGGGCGCGAGGTCGAAAATTCGGACGAGCCCACCCTCATCGCCGGCGACTTGAACGACGTGGCCTGGTCGCACACCACCCGTCTTTTCCAGCGCCTGAGCGGCACGCTGGATCCGCGGGTCGGGCGCGGTTTCATCAACAGCTTCCACGCCGGTCACCTGCTCCTGCGCTGGCCGCTGGATCATATCTTTCACAGCGAACATTTCGAGCTGGTGCGCTTCGAGCGCCTGCCCTCTGTCGGCTCCGACCATTTCCCCATCCTGGTGGAGCTGGCGCTGGCGCCGCGGCGGGGCGAGGTGGAACAGGAGACACCGGAGCCGGAAAGCAACGACGAGAACGAGGCGGACGAGCTCCTTGCCCGACCCCAAGGATGATGGAGCCCGCCTCCGAGGGCCGCGGGACGACCCGTCAGCGCCTTCGCGCCTACGCCGTCCACGTTTACACCGCTTCCGGCATCGCCTTCGCCTTCCTGGCCACGGCGGAAATGATGCGCTCACAGGCAAACGCCCGGACCGTCCTGCTCTGGCTGATTGCCGCCGTGCTGGTCGATGCCACGGACGGACCGCTGGCGCGCCGCTGGCAGGTGAAGAAATACGCCACCGCCATCGATGGCCGGACCATCGACGACATCCTCGATTATCTTACCTTCACCTTCATCCCGCTCCTGCTCGTCTGGCGGATGGAATGGCTTCCCGCCGGCAGCAGCCTTTTCATTATCCTCGCGATGCTCGCCAGCCTCCTGGGCTTCGCCAACGTCCACGCAAAGTTCGACGACGCAGGCTTCTTCCTCGGCTTCCCGTCCTACTGGAACATCTACGCGATCTACGCCGGACTGCTGGCCCAGCGCACGGCGCTCTGGGTGCCGCTGGTGTTATTGATCGGTCTGACCATTCTCACGCTGCTGCCCGTCCGCTTCATCTACCCCAACCGCGCCCCGCTCCCTTGGCGCAAGCCGGTCCTGATCGGCGCGGGCATCTGGCTCCTCCTGATCCTCGCCATGCTGCCAAACTACCCTTCCGTGCCCGACTGGCTGCTCTGGCTTTCACTGATTTATCCGCTCTGCTATTTCCTTCTCTCCATCCATCTCGACCTGCAGGCGCGACGGATGCGGACGTAAACGCCGAACGCCTATTCGGCGTCCGGGCCTGGATCCGGCGGCGTCGCGGTCGGCGCCAGCGGCTTCACCGTGATGGCGTATTTCTCGATCGAGAACCGCACCCGCGCCACCTCGCCCAGATACTTCAGCGCGATCGGAAACGGAACGTTCTGGAGAGTGAGCGAGACCGTTTGCGACATTTGCTCCGGCGGCAGCTGCGGGACGAAATTAGCCGTGGCCTGACCCTTCGTCACCGCCTCGACCTGCTGGCTCATGTATTTCAGCGTGGAATCGAAAGTAGCGTCCCGAAAATTAATTTTCGGGATAATGATCGCGTCGTAGCTGGTATTGGCCGGACCGCCCGCCTGAGCCTGCCGGGCCTTGATCGTGCGCAGGTAGTTCGTCGCCTGACTGTTTCTGGGATTAAGTTCCAGAATGCTCTCGAACTTCTGCCGCGCCGTGGCCAGATCGCCCCCGGCGTAAGCGCGTTGCGCTTCGGTGAAAAGAGCCTTCTCCGTCGCCGCCGCCTGCGCCCGCGCGGGATGGGAAGTGACGAGAACCACCAACAACAACAGGGAGGAAAAATAGGGGCGCATTCGGCCAGCTTACGCTTCCCCGCCCAGTTTTCAACCGTGCAGACAACACCCGCCACCGCGCCGCGAGCGTGGAAACGTAAGACAGATTTTCAATCTGTCCCTCGAGATTGGTTCATTTTGAGATAGACAGATTTTCCATCTGTCCGGGCGAAGGGGGTGGAGCCCTCCGCCTCGCGGGCGTTCGCCCCCGACAGATTACAAATCTGTCTTACCTTGCCATCTCCCGTCGATGGGAAGCAGCCCTACGAGCGGGTAAAAAAATCAGTCACCATCTGTCCGACCGTCGCGAAGGAAATAGCCGCCGATGTTTCCGCCATCCGGGGCTGGCGCAATAGGGCCAGGGCGTCGTCTGCGGCAGCCCCCACCAGCCGATCCACCGCCCCATTGCCTCCCGCGCAAGGCACGCGGCAGAGCTGCGCGTCGCCCGCGACTTGTCCCGGCACCGCGCTTCGATCGAGCTGGAAGACCAGCCGATGCCGCGCCACCATTCGGAGATATTCGGAGTAGGGTAGGCGTCCCTCCCCGATGCGAAGCAGACCCTTGGGAAAACCAAAAGCCGCGAGCCGCGCGCGACCCTTGCGTCCATCCAG
>JBGTNO010000329.1:0-5429 GCA_041743065.1 Chthoniobacterales bacterium | reverse complement strand
TGGCGGCGGAGGCGCTGGAGGCGCGCGCGGTGGCCCGTATGTTCGAGGCCAAGGAGCGGCCGTTTTTCGACCCGCTGATCGTGCATGTGGCGGAGCGCGCGTGGCTGGAGCGCCTCGTCACGATTTCGACCGCGGAGAGGCGACTGGTGGAGGCGCTGACCGACCAGTTCTGGCCGGGTCCATTGACGCTGGTGTTAACGCGTCGGAACGTGATTCCCGATCTGGTGACGGCGGGCCTGGAAACGGTGGCGGTGCGTTGTCCGGCTCACCCGGTTTTCCGGGAGGTGCTGCGGCAACTGGACCGCCCGCTGGCCGCGCCGAGCGCCAATCGTTTTGGACGGATCAGCCCGACCACCGCGCTCCATGTGAAGAGTGAACTCGAGGGGCGCATTCCGCTTATTCTCGATGGAGGTCCGGCGGGGCTCGGCCTGGAATCGACCATCGTCCGGATCGTGGGCGACATGATCGAAGTGCTGCGTCCCGGGCCGGTGACCCTGGAAATGCTGCGGGTGCACGCTCCGGCGGAGCTGGCGCGGCGGGAGACGTCGCCGCCGCTGGTGCCGGGCGCGCTGCCTTCTCACTACGCTCCGCGGACGCCGCTGGTGCTGGCGGATTCGCCGAAAGTGGAAGGACCGGACTGGGGACTGCTGGCCTGGCGTTCGCCGGAGCCCGGGTTTGCGGCGGTGGAAGTGCTCAGTCCGACAGGTTCGATGACGGAGGCGGCGGCGCGGTTGTTTGGGTGTCTGCGGCGGCTGGATGAATCAGGCGTGAACCGGATCGTGGCGGAAGCGCTGCCGGAGGAGGGGCTGGGGGTGGCGATCATGGACCGGTTGCGGCGGGCGGCGGGTTCGCCGCCGGGGAATGAATGAAAACTGCTGGCTGCTCCCAACCGCTAATTGACAGATACGTTCACAGAAATGTAAATTCCGGGATGCCATCGACCGTCAGAATCTCCCCTCACGGACGCGAGCTGCTCGGAAAGCTGGCCCAGCGGAACGGTGCCACCATGACCGACATTCTTGACGCCGCTTTGGAGAGCTACCGGCGCCAGCAATTCCTCCAGCAAGCCAACGCGGCCTACACGGCCCTGGCGGAAGACGCCGGCGCCTTCGAGGATTACCGTCGGGAAATGAATTCTCTCGACGGCACGCTCCATGCTGGCTTGGAGAAATTCCCCGCCTGAATCATGCCCGCCGCAAAGCCTCACCCCTCGCGAGGTGACATATGGCTTGCCAACCTCAATCCCGTGCGAGGCCATGGACAATCAGGTCGCCGCCCCGTGCTTGTCATGTCCGTCGATGCGTTCAATCAGGGACGGGCGGACTTGGTGGTAATTTTGCCGATCACTTCCAGGCTTCGCGCCATACCATTTCACGTTGTCGTTCATCCGCCCGAAGGCGGCCTGGCGAATTCGTCGAGCATCCTCTGCGAAGCCGTCCGCTCCGTCAGCAAAGACCGGCTTCTCAAGCGGTGGGGCATGGTCGCGCCTGGGACAATGGGCGAAGTGGAAGACCGGGTGAGCATTCTCCTGGGGTTGTAGAGGTCCTGCGGAGGGTGAGCCTTCCCTTGGGCCTCGATCACAAGCTGGCAGCATGGGCCACGGGGGCGGCCGGCCGGTGGACCGGCCCCGCCGTTTTCAGTTCCAATTTTGACGGAAATCTCCGTTGATACGCGCTCCGATGTCACAGGCTCGCAGATCCACCAGCACCAAGGCGGCCGGCATTGTCGGGATCGCGGTGATGTGCAGCCGGTTGCTGGGGCTGGTGCGCGAGCTGGTCTTCGCGGCGCTTTTCGGGGCGGGTTACAAAATGGACGCTTTCGTGGCGGCTTTCCGAGCGCCTAATCTGTTGCGCGATTTGTTTGCGGAAGGGGCGCTCTCGACGGCGTTTGTGACCACTTTTTCCAAGAAGATCGAGCTGGAGGGCGACCAGGCGGCGTGGGATCTGGCGAGCAAGGTGGCCACGCTGACGGTCGTCTTCATGAGTCTGGTCACGCTGCTGGGGATCTGGCTCGCGCCGGTGCTGATGGGCGAGGTGCTGGCGCGGGGGTTCGCGGAGGAGCCGGGCAAACTGGAACTGACCATCTGGCTGACGCGGATCATGTTCCCTTTCATCCTGATGGTGTCGCTGGCGGCGCTGGCGATGGGAATGCTGAATGCGAAGGACCGCTTTGGGGTGCCGGCGATAGCGTCGAGTTTCTTCAATCTGGGCTCGATCGTCGGCGGGGCGGGACTGGGCTATTGGTTCGATCCGACCTTCGGCGAAAAGGCGCTGACGGGTCTGGCGCTGGGCACGCTGATCGGCGGATTTCTCCAGTTCGCGGTGCAAATGCCCTCGCTCTATCAGGTTGGGTTTCGCTTTCGACCCGATTTTTGGTGGAAGGACGAGGGCGTTCGGAAAATCCTCCAGCTGATGGGTCCGGCGGTGGTGGCGGCGAGCGCGGTGCAGGTCAATGTGATGGTGAACGGCCTCTTCGCGTCGTATTTGGGAAACGGGCCGATGAGCTGGCTCAATTACGCGTTCCGGCTGATGCAACTGCCGATCGGCGTGTTCGGCGTGGCCATCGGGACGGTGACGCTGCCGGCGGTGGCGCGCTTTGCGGCAAAGGGGGACGCGGTGGAACTTCGGGATACCCTCGCGCGGGCGATCCGGCTGGCTTTTCTACTGACGATTCCGTGCGCGGTGGGGCTGATTTTTTTTGGGGAGCCGATCATTTCGCTGATCTTCGAGCGGGGCCGCTTCGAACAGGTGGACACGGTGGCGACGGCGGCGGCGCTGCGGTTTTACGCCGTCGGGCTGGCGGGCTACGCGGCGATCAAGGTGCTGGCGCCCGCGTTCTATGCGATGGATAAACGCTGGGCGCCGATGATGGTGAGCTTCCTTTCGATCGGGACGAATCTGGTGCTGAACTGGATCTTCACTTTCACGCTCGGCTGGGGGCACAAGGGTCTGGCGTTCTCGACCGGGCTGGTGGCGATCATCAACTTCGCCATTCTCTACGGGATGATGGCGAAGCACGCGAGCGGCCTGCACACGCGCGCGCTGGCGCTGACTTTGCTGAAGATCGGGCTGGCGGCAGCGCCGCTGGCGGCCATCTGCTGGGCGTCGCAGAATTATCTATGGCCGGATCTGGCGGCGCTGGGGCTGGGCAAAAAGGCGGGCTTCGTGTTCGCCAGCATCGCGGCGGCGGGCGGGGCGTTTTTCCTGATGGCGTATCTGCTCCGGATCGAGGAAGTGGACGACCTCGTTTCGATCTTCCGGCGGCGATTACGGCGCGGGCAGACGGACCGCACCGGGGAGAAGTAACCGCGGAGGCGGGCCGGGAAAAACCTCCACTCCGGGAGTGGCCCTCTTCTTTGTTTCTCGGTGTCTCCGGGTTTCAACCTTCGCCCCGCATCGTGGCTCGAAGCCGCCATCGGGCTGGGCGATCCAGACCTGCAAGGCGACGACTTCCGAGAGCGGGTGGAACCTTTCCGCCCGGTCGGTGGCGGCGATCAGAGCCCCGACCCGCTCACTCCGGGTTCGAGGCGCGATCATAACACATGCCTGCCCGCCTTCACCCGGAATCCTGGCCGTTTGGTGTCTTTCCGCTGGCGCTCGGGACGGCGGAAATCGGGGTGCGACCAGATGAGAAGGAAGCGTTCGCCTTGCTGGACCGGTATGTCGAGCGTGGCGGAAATTTCCTGGATACCGCGCGCTGCTACTCGGACTGGATACCCGGGGAAACCGGGCGCAGCGAGCGGGTGCTGGGTGACTGGATGCGGGCGCGGGGGAATCGCGGTGATCTGATCCTCTCGACGAAAGGTGGCCACCCGGCTCTGGCGGCGCTCGACCAGCCGCGCTTGGGCGCGGAGGAACTGCGGGCCGATCTGGAGGAAAGTCTCCGGACTTTGCGCGTGGAGCGGATCGACCTGTATTGGCTGCATCGCGACGACGTGGGGCGTCCGGTGGCGGAGATTCTGGAGGCGCTGCAACCGTTCGTTAGCGAAGGCAAGGTGCGGGCGCTGGGAGCGTCGAATTGGACCCCAGCGCGCCTGGCGGAAGCGGCCAGCAGGGCGCGAGAAAACAACTGGACTGGCTTCGTCGCCAATCAGCCGCTCTGGAATATTGGCAGCGCCACCATGCGGATGCCGGACATCCCGTTGCTGGAACGCCTCGATGCCAAGGCCCTCCACTGGCATCTCGCTTCGGGCACGCCCGTCGTTCCCTATACGGCGCAGGCCGCCGGATTTTTCGAAAAAGTGGCCCGCCTGGGGCCGGATGCTCCCATCGTCCGCGAGAGCGATTATTTCACGCCGGAAAACCTCCGGATCGCTGGCCGACTGGCGGAGATGTCAGCCGAAAAGGGGGTGTCTATATCCGCACTGGTGCTGGCGTGGTTGCTGCGGCAGGAGATGGCGGTGATGCCGATCGTGGGATGCCGGACCGTCGCGCAACTCGACGACTCTCTGACCGCGTTGGAAGTGACCCTTTCGGATGCGGAAATGAGGCAGTTCACTTTACCGCGCGGTTGATTTCCGCACGAGCCAATAGGCTCCCAACGCCGCCGCCATCGTCGCGGCGCTGATCAGCGAAGCGGCCGGACGGTTAAAAAGGACATAGCCGAGCGCACCGAGTCCGACGCCGAGAAACAGCAGCGGCGGCAGTGGATAGAGCGGCACCCGGAAGGGCCGGGCCAGCGCTGGCTGCCGCCACCGCAGCACGATGACGCCCAGCACGCAGAGGACGGAGCAAAAGGTCAGGGCGAACTGCGCGTAAAGCAGGGCGTTCTCGAAGGTGGCCGTCGCCAGCAGCAGGAAGACCAGCGCGGTCTGCGCGCCCAGTGCCACCAGCGGAATTCCGGCGGGCGAACGGTGCGCCAGCAGCGACAGGCGCGGGTAATCCTCTCCCATCATCTGCAGCACGCGCGGACCGGTCCAGGTCATCGCGCTGAGGGTGGAAATGAGTCCGAGCGAGATGAGGCCGGACATGAGGCGTCCGCCAATTTCTCCAAAAATTCCCACCGCCGCGAAGTGCGCCACCTCGACTTGTCCGGCCATTTTTGCAACCGGAGCCGCCAGCAAAAAGACGACATTCAGCAAGACATAGAGGACGGTGACGACGAGCGTGCCCAAGACCAATGCTTGCCCGATGGTCCGCCGCGGGTCGCGAACTTCGCCCACAATATAGACCGCCGCGTTCCAGCCTGAGTAGGCATACATGACATACATGAGCGAGACGGCGAAGGCCGGCGAGAAAATCGAAGCGCCATCTCCCGACTGCGGTAAAAAGCTCACCGGCTGCCATTCCGGCAATCGGAGCCCGGCGGCGATGAGCGTGAGAATGAGGAGAAGCTTGAGCGCCGTGAAGACAATCTGAAACAGGCTGCTAATCCGCAAAGTGACCGCATGCGCCGCCGCCACCGCCGCCACCGCGGTGAAAGCCACCGCC
>JBGTNO010000328.1:0-2379 GCA_041743065.1 Chthoniobacterales bacterium | reverse complement strand
CAGCAGGGCGGAGGCGGCGAGGCGCTGCGCCACATCGCGGACCATGGGGGCGAATCCGAGCAGCCGCCAGGGAGCTGGCCAGTGGCCGACGAGCCGGGCGAGGAAGGCGAAGGCGAGCACGATGAGCAGGGCGACGCCGATGACGGGGGCGAGCCGGAGGGCGTTTCGCCCATAGTCGCGGAGGCGCTCGATCGCGGGGGTGACGCGCTTTTCCACGGCGACTTCGTCTTCGAGGCCGTTGATCACATAGACGACGCCCTCGAACCGCTCGACGAGTTGCACGGCGCGCTTCTGCTCGGCGGGGCGCATCCCGGTGCCGGTGAGGGTGACGACGCCGGACTTCACGGCGACTTCGAGGGGGGCGAACTCCGCGATCTGGTGCAGGACGGCTTCGATCCGGGACTGCAGGAGGTCATCGGCCGGGCTTTCCCGCACCGCGATTTCGCGGGCAAGTCCGGGTTTGGCTTCGGCCTGGACTTGGCCGGCCGAGGGGAGCGCCAGCGCGAGGAGAAGGGCGAGCAGGGGGGAGACGCGGAATGGATGCATCATCCGGTGAACGAAACTGCGCGGCTTTCCAGCGGTAGAAACGCGGAAAAAACCGGACGCCGCCCGCGGGCGAGCTTCTGAAACCGCGGAGCGGGTCGGGGGCCGCTCCGGCCTGATCGGGTGGTTTATTTCAGGACGGCCTGGTGAAAATCATACCAGTCGTCGAGATTGTTCAAGTTCACGGCATCCCGGGGCGATCCGTCGGACAGGCCGTTGGCGCTGAGGATGGATTGGCGGGTGTCGTCGTCGTGCTGGTAACCGGTGATGGCTTCGTTGTGTTGCGCGATGGCGTCTCGAGTGACGGAGGTGCCGTGGGCTTTGACCCAGGCTTCAAATTGTGGGTAGGTCGGTTTTTCGGATTCGATGAAATCCTTGGTGGAGGCCTCTTCGAGACCGAGCGCGCGGAGGGTCATGGCGTCGTAGCCGCCGCCGCAACCGGGGTAGCCGGCGGCCAGTTTGTCGGCGGCTTCGAGGGAGAGTTTCTGCCAGAGGCGGGGCAGGTGAAGGACGCCGAGGGGACCGGCGGTGCCGGAGCTGATGAGTGGGACGTAGGTCATGACGGAGGATGCTTTATGGTTCGGTCGGTTGGTGCGGGGGTGCCGCGCCTAGATTACGCGGTTCATCGGGGTTCTGGATGGTGCCGCGGCATTTTTGGGCGTGGCCCGCGCCCGCGAGCTTTAGCTGACGACTATCTCGGGCTTGAGGACGCCGAGGTAGGGGAGGTTGCGGTATTTCTCGCGGTAATCGAGGCCATAGCCGACGACGAACTCGTCGTCGATATCGAAGCCGACGTAATCGGCGGGCACGTCTTCGGCCCGCTCTTTCCGCTTGCGCAGGAGGACGCAGACGTTGACGGCGGCGGGAGCGCACTCGCGCAGGATTTTCTCCCGGATGGCGAAGAGGGTGCGACCGGAATCGAGAATGTCGTCGAGCAGGAGAACGTGACGCCCTTTCACCTCGGGCAGCGCGCTTTGCAGGAACTGGACCACGCCGCTCGACTCGGTGCCGCCGTGGTAGCTGGCGACGGAGAGGCAGGCGACCTGCAGCTGGAGGGGCAGGCGGCGCAGCAGGTCGGCGGCGAACATCATGCTGCCATTCAGGATGGCGAGGGCGGTGAGGTCTTTGCCCTCGTAGTCGGCGGTGAGGATCTGGGCCATCTCGTCGAGCCGCGCCTGGATGGTGCTGGCGTGGAAAAGGGTGCGGGCGACGTCGTCATCCATAGATCCGCAGGCTATTCGGCGCGGAAGAGTCTGCGCAAGCGGTCTTGACGCTCTCCCGGCGAACGATAAGCTTCCTCTCATGCAGCGGGTCACATTCTTTCTAGCAGCTATCGCCATTTCTCTAAGCCTCAGCGGTTGCCAGACGCCTTCTCGGGTGGGCGCCGAAGGCGTGGGCAAATATCCCTACGGCAAGCCGGTGCCGAATGAGGAGGGCCTCGTTTATAGCCCCTACTCGACCAGCGAGGTTTACATCGATGTGCGCGGATTCGAGCGCGGCACGGAGGTGAAGGATCCTTGGACGGGCAAGATCTTCCTGGTTCCGTAAGGCGGAGGGCGCCTAAGGCTGGATATCGGCCTCGGCGAGGGTGGTCTCGAAAATGGCGGAGCGAATTCGCAGCCGCGAGGGAGCCGGGTGGGCGGGATTTTCCGGAAGCGGGAAGGCCTGCTGGCCGACATTTCCGCGGAGCGCGCCGAGACTGGTGAACTTACCGCCCGCCTCGATCTCCACCCGCAAATCGGGCGCGCGGGGCACTCGAAAATCCCGCAGGCAGAGGACCTGCCCACCTTCCTCCAGCCTCCGCGTTTCCACGAGGCCCGAGGCCGGTCGCGCCCC
>JBGTNO010000327.1:0-13274 GCA_041743065.1 Chthoniobacterales bacterium | reverse complement strand
TTGCGAATGGTCGCGGCTCACTCACGGCTGCAATATGCGTAATGTACCGTTGACTGCAAAGTCATCGATGTGCGGTTGTTGCGACGACGGCTCTGGGCTTGACAAGCATAAATTAGAAAGCGTTCTTCCAGGGTGTTTCTTGGTTCTAGGGTTTTGCACTGGTCGAGCACAACACAAGCGTCGACATGTCGAACGCCTGTGTGGTGGCGGAGGAATGCGCAGTCACGCTGGAACTGCTCGGCGGCACCGTTCACCACGTGACGGATGTGGGCGTGGCCGGGGTGCGGCGCCTGATCGCCCGCCGCGACGACCTGGAAGGCTGCGAAGTGCTGATCGTTATCGCCGGCATGGAGGGCGCCCTGCCCAGCGCGGTGGCGGGTCTGGTCACGAAACCGGTCATCGCGGTCCCGACGAGCGTCGGCTACGGAGCCAGTTTCGGGGGCGTGGCGGCGCTGCTCGGCATGCTGAACAGTTGCGGCAGCGGAGTCACCGTGGTGAATATCGATAATGGCTTCGGCGCCGCGCACGCCGCGGCCAAAATCCTCCGGCTGCTCCGCGCTCGCACGGACTGACTAGCCGGGGGCGGACCCGGGAAGCAGATTGATCGGGCGGCCGGAGAGGAAGGCCTGGATGTTATCCAGAGTGGCGCGGTTGATTCGATCGACAGCTTCCCGGCTGTTGAAGCCCACGTGCGGGGTGAAGACGACATTGGCGCGCGCGATCAGATCGTTGTTCCGCATCAGTCCGGCCAGTTCCTGGATGCGCTCGGGCCGCTGGTAGCGCAGTTCCGCGTTGGCGCTGGAGGCCTGGAGACGCTGCACAATCTGGTCGCCAATGATCTCCATGGCCTCGCGCCGCAGCAGGCTTTCATCCTCCAGCACATCGAGACCGGCCCCGCCCACTTTGCCGCTATCGAGAGCTTCGGCGAGCGCCTCGATATCGAGGAGGCCGCCGCGCGCCGTGTTGATGATGATAACGCCGTCCCGACATTTGGCCAGAGAGCCGCGATTGAGCATGTGATAGGTGTCGGCCGTCAGCGACGCGTGCAGCGAAACGATATCGGACGAACTGAGCAACTCCTCGAGCGAGGTGTAGCGGAAATCGAGGATCGCCTCCTGGGCCGGCTGAGGCTCAGGATCGTACGCGACCACTCGCATCTCGAAAGCCCGGGCCATGCGGATGACGTGCAGTCCGATCTTTCCGGAACCGACGACACCTATGGTCTTCCCCCGAAGCTCGAATCCACGCGCCGCCGCATAGGAAAATCCGGGCCCGGCATCGAGCACCTCCAGCAGCCGCCGGGAGAGCGCCAGGATCAGCGCAAAAGTGTGTTCCGCCACGGTGGTTTCGCCGTAGCTCGGGACGTGACTGACCACGATTCCGCGCTCTTCCACCGCCTCCATCGCGATATGGTCGTAGTTAGTCGAGCGGGTGGCAATCATCCGCAAAGCAGGCAGCCGCGCCAGGAATTCGGCGTCGATCCGGGTGTGGATAAAGACGGACAGCAGTTCCGTATCCGGGTCGATCGCCTCGGGAGAAGGAGCGAAATTCACTTCATGCTCGTCCAGAAGATCGTGAAAAAACCCCTCCTCTTCCTGCTCGAGCTCGGTAAAGGCAATCTTCATGCTCTCTTGCTAGAGCGGGCTCGGCGTTTCGTCAATGGACCCCGCCGCCCGCGATAGAAGGCGGCCGGGCTCGGAGCGTTTCTTAATCCGAAATGGCGAGATCGAGAGTCTCCCGCACGGTATGCAGCAGCGTCTCTTTGGAATAGGGTTTCCGCAGCAGCCGCACGACGCCAGCTGCGCGCATCTGGTCCTCCTTGCGTTCGTCGCCGTCACCGGTCGAGACGATCACACGAACCCTCGGATCCATCTGCTTAAGGGTGCGGGTGAGCACCATCCCATCCATGAGGGGCATTTTCAGATCGGTCACCACCACTTTCACCGCTCCCCGGGCGCGCGCGAATTTGGCCAGCGCTTCTGTCCCGTCTTGGGCCGCCACGACCCGAAAACCGCGTTCCTCCAGCAGCCGGGCAGTGACCTGCCGGATGGAAAACTCGTCATCCGCAATCATAATCAATTCGCCGCGACCTCTAGGTAACTTGGCTCCGACCGAAAGTTCGTTCGTTTCCCGCGCGTCTTCGTCACGATACGCTCTCGGCAGATAAATCGTAAAGACGCTCCCCTTTTGCTCCTGGCTGATCACGGTGATAAATCCGCCGTGACTGCGGACAATGCCCAACGCGGAGGAGAGCCCCAGGCCGGCCCCCTTTCCCTGCTCACGGGTGGTGAAAAACGGATCGAATATCCGGTCCAGCAACGGGTGCGGAATTCCGCGGCCCTGATCAATCACCCGGATCGCCACATAACTGCCCGGTCGAGCCGCGTCGATCATGCTGGCGAAATGCTCATCCACCTCCACGTGGGATGCCGCAATTTGCAACTCACCGCCCTGCGGCATGGCCTCACAGGCATTGGCGCAGATTTTGCGCAGGACATCCAGAAGTTGCGCCGCGTCACCGGTCACCGGCCACAGATCCCGCGTGCTGACCTCGGTGGCGATCGTCAGATTATCGTGCGCCCGCGCTTTGAGCTCACGCACGACCTCTTTGATGAGATGCCCCGTCTGCACCAGCACGCGCTCGCCTTCGACCCCGCGAGCGAAGGTGAGCACCTGGCGCACCATTTCCGCGCCCCGGTTCGCGCTCTCCTCGATGGTTCCCACGATCATTTCGCGGGCGTCCTCCGGCAGATCCTCGCGCAACATGGGAGCGGCCATCACGATCGGAGTCAGCACGTTGTTCAAATCGTGCGCCACCCCGCCGGCCAGGGCTCCGATGCTCTCCAGCCGCTTGGCGCGAAGTGTCTCGGCCTCCAGCCTCTTCTGCGCAGTCAGATCGAGGCAGCGGGTCAGATAGACATCGGCGCGCGCGCCCTCACCGGGGCACAGCAGCCAGTGATGTTCGATCGTCGTCGTCGGGGAATTCGCCCCGGCCGTCTCGGCCAGCTCTCCGCTCCATCCGCCCTCGATTTGCAGGTGTCGGAAGGCGGCCGCATATTCAGCCCCGTCCAGTCCCGTCACCTCCAGGAACGTCCTCCCCATCACCTCTGCCGAGGTCTTTTCGTAAAGCCTCTCCGCCCCCCGGTTCCAGAAAATGATCCGGTCCTCGAGATCGCGCACGATCACGGCTCCTTCCACCATTTCCAGCAGCTTACATTTCCAGTGCAGACGCTCTTCCTGCCTCAGCCCGGGAGCCCACGGCTGGTCTAGGGCGGTTTGGAAATTGACCAGGACCGACGCCATCAGCATGCGCCCGGCACTTTCTCCTCGGCCTTCGCCGGGGCGGTCAGTTTCTCAATGCAGCTCAGCAGATAGGTGAAATTAACCGGCTTCGGGATGAAGAGCGCTCCCGTTTCACCCAGCGGATTATGATCGTCCGTCGAGGAGATGAGCGAAGTCATGAACACGATCGGCACCTCTTTTAAAATGGGGTCCAGCCGCATTTGCGCCGCCACTTCGCCGCCGTCCATCCAGGGCATCATGATGTCGAGCAGGATAATATCAGGCCGGAAACCGCGGGCGCTGGCCAGCGCCCGGCGCGGATCTTCCTCCGTCCGCACCATGTAGAGTCGCGTCCGTTCCATGGCCAGCTTGAGAATGCGGGTCACCGCAACCTCGTCATCCACTAAAAATACGCGCTTCTTGTTCATGAGTTGCGATCGAGCCGTGGCCCCACAGAGAGCTAGATGCATGCCACAACCGGAGCCCCGGCGGCCCGAAAAGGACCGCCTACCGGGGACCGCTTCCGTCCTCCTGGGGCCGGACCACCGCCCCCAGACCTCCGCTGTAGCTCCCCCCCAAACGCGGTCGCACCTCGGCCAGCGGGAACTGATGCCGGCGCCCGAAGACATTATCGCAATAAAGCCAGCGTGCCAAAGCGCTCACGACCAGACCGAGGATCACCACCAGAGGCACCCAAACCACCGGAGCGACCGCACTGCCGCCCTTACTGGCCAGGACCTTCGACTCCGCCGGACCCTCCAGGTTCTCAAAACTGCTCAGCGCCTGAGAATCATTGCGCTCCTCCCGGTTATCGGTCTCGATTCCAAACGTCGGCCCGGAAATATCCCATTCCATGGGAGCGACGGAAGAGGCGGGCGCCTGCGCCCAAGCCATCCCGCCCGACAACAGCAACCCAGCCACTCCCCCTAGACGCCCCCGCGTCTTCACCGCGTCCTCCCGGCGGTGGCCGCCCGCTCCCCCCGCAGCCTCTTCCTCCCTGCCGTTGCCAGCGCAACGGTCAGAGCTTCCAGCACTTCGAGCGCGCCCTCCTCGTAGCGTTGGCGCGACCATTCCGCCGCGCCCGCTTCCAGAATCGCCGCCACTTCCGTCTCGTGCAGCACACTTTCCAGTCCATAACCACAGGTGAGAGAGACACTCTCATCCGCCCGGTTGAACAACAGCAGCAGGGACCGGCACTGTCCGAGCCGGTGACCGACCTGATGAAACCGGCAACGGTTAAACACCCAGAAGCCGTATTCCCGGGAAGGACGGTTCGGAGCGGTGCACGAAAAAACCGACAGCCGCACTTCGGGAAAGCGCCCGTGCAACAGGTGGAGCTTCCGGGCCAGCCGCGCCCGGCCCCGACTCGAAAAGAGGCCCGCCCCGTCCGTGATTTCCTGAATATGCCGCGGGACTACGCCAAATCGGCGGTCGAGTTCCGCCAAGGAAAATCCGCAATCCGGACAAGCCGCCGCCCCCTCATCGAGAGGAAATCGGCACCGGAGGCATTGCATAGGAAATGCTCTGATAACGGCTCAGAAATTCCAACGACAAACAGAGGAGGATTCTCCGAAACTCCGGGAAATACCAGCCCTACACCGCAGTCACCGGGCGATCCAGTTTGCGCTCCAAAGCGATGAAACCACGCGCTTTCCGATCAAACCCGAGAATGGGAGAAATGCTCACCGAAACCCAGTAAGCCCGCCCATCCTTGTGGTAATTCAGAATATCCTGCGTGCAGAAAGTCTGATGCCGCACCGCCTCGCTCATCGCCCGGGCCGTTTTCCGATCGGTCTCCGCCCCCTGCAGGAGCGACCCCGGTTTTTTGCCGACCAGCTCGGGAAGCGAGTAGCCGCACATTTCCGTGAAGGCGGGATTCACCCACTCGATCAAACCCCCGGAATCCGTCAGCACACAGGCGTCCTCTCCGGAGACAAACGATCCTCCCCATCCCGCGATTGGCCCTTCAGCCCTCAGGCGGGCGAGCAGCTGGTCTTTCACCTCCGGATCGGGCCGGCGAAGAATCGCCGCCGCCAGGGCCAGCGCACAGACAGCTTCTTCAATCTCCCGGCGCAGAGTCTCCGCCTCGGCGGAGGGGCTCGCGAGCGACGCCTCATCCAGGCCGAGGGCCTGCATGCTGATGGTTTCTAATTCGTGCTCGTCCATTTTTCAGCGGATACTCTATCCCGCGATACGCCGCGCGACATCGAAAAGATGCGGTGAAACCCGGGCGCCCGCTCCGGGGGTGGTTCCGCGAATCCTTGGTCCGGTTTCTGGACAGCCAGCCCCTCGCGCTCTAGTAATTCCAACATGCGCCCATCATTCCACCCCTTGCTGCTGCTCGCCCTCACCCCGACCCTCCTCGCCGCGGAACCGCGGACCATCGACGAGTGGGTCAGTGCCACTCAGCAGCGGGCCGGCCTTGAGACCTGGTGGTCCCGGCAGCTCGTCCAGGCCGACGTGGAGATCATATTCGGCGGAAAGACCAACGTCGATGCCACTTTCACTTTCGAGGCCAATGGCCCGCGCTCCAAAATGGTGACCCAAGATGGGAAAACGATCGTTTACGACGGAAAAACCGCCTTCACCACCGGCGAGCCTGACCCGAAAGACCGTTTCCACGTTCTCACCTGGCCCTGGTTCATCATGGCGCCATTCAAGATGCGGGGCGAAGGCATCAAGCTCGATGAACTCGGCACCGCCGACCTGCGGGGCATTTCCCACATCACGATCAGGCAGACCTTCAGCGGCGGGATGGGCGACGCGCCGGACGACTGGTACCGGTTTTTCATCACGCCCGATTCGAAGCGGCTCGCGTGGATGCAATACATCGTGACCTACGGAAAAGGCGGGAATAAGGAGGTCGATCACTCCTCTGTCATTCAGTATCATGATGATCACGACTTCGATGGGGTGCGGCTTTCGACCCGCTACACCTTTTACCTCTGGAACGACGCGACCGATCAGCCCGAGGCCGAGCCGAAAGGCACTGGCACCGTGAAAAATGTGAAATTCCTCAAGCTGTCCGACGATCCCTTTGCCATTCCCGAGGGCGCGACAGAGATTCCGCTCCCATGATCTCGTGAACCCGATCGCCCGCTACACTCGCTGGCTCCATACGCAGTGGCCCGCGGGCCAGACGGAGGACGGCCCCGAAGTCAACGCCGACGGGACCTGCCGAATTCCCGGCGTCCGCGTGGTGGGCGATCTGACCGGCGTGCCGCTGCTCAAGTTTTCCGCCGATACAGGCGCGAAAGCGGTGCAGGCCATCCTGGAGGAGGATGACTTTGAAAAAGGCGGCGGCGAAGCGCTCGATCTCGCCATCATCGGCGCGGGGGTGGCCGGCATGTCCGCCGCCATCGAGGCTAAAAAAGCCGAACTCGACTTCCGCATCTTCGAGTCGGCGGAGGCCTTCTCGACCATCCGCAATTTTCCCAACAAAAAGCCGATCTACACCTACCCGACCGACATGCGGCAGGCGGGCGAGATGCGCTTCAAGTCGGACGTGAAGGAGGACCTCGTCAAGGAACTGGAGGCGCAGCAGGAAGAATACGGCATCGAGACCACCGAGGCCGCCATCACGCGGATCGAGCGCACGGGCGGCCTGCTCGTCCTGCACCAGAAAGAGGGCGAGCCGGTGCGGGCGCGCCGCGTCATCATCGCCATCGGCCGCACCGGGAATTTCCGCAAGCTGAACGTGCCCGGCGAGTCGCTCGACAAGGTGTCCAACCGGCTGATCGACGCCTCGAAGTTTGCCGGTCAGAAAGTGCTCGTGGTGGGCGGCGGCGATTCCGCCATGGAAGCGGCCATTTCCCTGGCCGAGGAAGGCGCGCAGGTCGATCTCTCCTACCGCCGCGCGGAATTCAGCCGGCCGAAACCGGATAACGTCGAGAAGCTCCGGCAGCTCGAGGACGACGGCAAAGTCACGCTCCACCTCCCGACCAATGTGCAGGGCATCGACGAGGAAAGCGTCACCCTTTGCCGCGAGGACGGTGAAGATCTCGAACTCGAGAACGACCGCGTCTTCACCCTCATCGGACGCGAGGCCCCGCTCGATTTCTTCCGGCGCTCGGATATTCACGTCACCGGCGACCGCGGACCGCGTTTCTGGACCACCATCATTTTCTCCGTCCTCTTCTGTCTCTGGCTCTACCACTGGAAATCCGGCCACACCCCGGCCTGGCTCAGTCCCCAGCCCGGCCAGTGGCTCTCCGGCCTGTCGGGCTGGTGGAGCACCCCCGGCACCTTCGGCCACGTGCTGAAAAATTCCGCTTCCGATCCCGGCTTCTACTACTCGCTCGCCTACTGCTCCTGCGTCCTCCTTTTCGGCATCCGCCGCATCCGCCGCCGCCGCACGCCCTACGTGACCTGGCAGACCGTCACCCTCATCCTCATCCAGTGGCTGCCGCTGTTTGTGCTCCCCTACCTGGTCCTGCCGTGGCTCGGGGCTCACGGCGCCTTCACCAGCGGCGGGTTCGGCGAATGGTTCGGGCGGACGTTTCTCTCCGATGGCCCCGGCAGCGAGCCGACCGCCTACTGGCGATCATTCGGCTTCATCCTCGCCTGGCCGCTTTTCATCTGGAATATCTTCACCGCCCAACCGATCTGGGGCTGGCTCATTCTCGGCTTCATCCAGACGTTTGTCATCATCCCGCTGATCGTCTGGCGCTGGGGCAAGGGCGCCTACTGCGGCTGGATCTGCTCCTGCGGCGCCTTGGCCGAGACGATGGGCGACGCGCACCGCCAGAAAATGCCGCACGGCCCGTTCTGGAACCGGCTCAACCTGGTCGGCCAGGGCGTCCTGCTTTTTGCCTTCGCCCTTCTCGCGCTCCGGATCGCCGGCTGGGTCGCGCCGGGGGCCGGGATCGAGGCCGCCTACCAGGCGCTGCTCTCGAAAACGCCGGTCGTGAACTACCAATATCTCGTCGATCTGTGGTTCGCCGGCATTCTCGGCGTCGCGTTTTACTTTCACTTCAGCGGGCGGATCTGGTGCCGTTTCGCCTGCCCGCTCGCCGCGCTCATGCACATCTACGCGCGCTTTACCCGCTTCCGCATTTTCCCGGAGAAAGAGAAATGCATCTCCTGCAACGTCTGCACCACCGTCTGCCATCAGGGCATCGACGTGATGAGCTTCGCCCACCGGGGCAAGCCCATGGAAGACCCGGAATGCGTCCGCTGCAGCGCCTGCGTGCAGAGCTGCCCGACCGGCGTGCTGCAGTTTGGTCGCTACGCCGATAGCGAGCATCGGAAGATCGTCCTCGATACGCTGCCCGCTTCGCCCGTCCTGATGGCCGAGCGCCGGCAGCGGTAGTTTATTCGAAGAGCCGGATCTGCCCGTCGAGCGCCTCCTCCAGCACGCGCGTCACCTGAGCCGGATCCTCCAGCGCGGCGAGCGGACCCACGTTTTTCAAAATGGAAAGCGAGCACCGGCGGGTCGTCTCCTGGAGACGGTAAGCCCACTCCAGCGGCGGAAAAGTCGCCCGGTCGGACCAGAGCAGCGTGACCGGCAGATCGAGGTCGCGCATCCGGCGCTCGAGGTCGAAGTTCAGCCGCCCGGCGTGAAAATTCAGGATCGCAAACTGCGCCCCGTATTGCTGAGCGCACGTGGTATAGACCTGGACCAGTTCGTCCGTCACCCGCGCCGGATTGGCGAAGGCATATTGCGTCAGCCACGTCCGCACCGCCGTCGGGGTGGAGAAGTAATTGCGATAAATGAAGCGGTTCAGCACCGGCACCTTGCCCAGCAGCTTGGTCGTGAGCGGCAGCCGCTGCCGTCCGAAATCGCCCAGCCCCGTCGGCATCAGCAAAAGCAGACGCTCCACCAGCTCCGGATGCTGACTGGCCAGATGCGCGCAGAAACCACCACCCAAACCGCTGCCCACGATGATGGGCTGAGCATTTCCGCAAACCCCGCGGCAGAACTCCGCCAGCGTCCGCACATAATCCGCTTCGGTCAGCGTCCGGTTCGGCCGGGAAGACTCACCGAAGCCGATCAGATCCAGCGCCAGCACCCGATAGCGCTGCGCGAACGCCGGATAAACCTGCGACCATTCGTAGGACGACGCCCCGATGGAAACGCCATGCACAAAGATAAGCGGATCGCCGCTGCCCGATTCGTGATAGACCAGATCGCCCGCGCTCGAGGAAAAAAGCCGCCGCGCAAAAATAGCCGGCGAGAGCGAATCCGGCAGCAGTTCCTGATCGGGCGGCCGCAACGCGTAGCGCACCGCGATGGCGATCGCGCCCAGCAGACCCGCCCCGAGGCTCACGCTCCAGAGCTTTTTCGGATTGCGCCCCATCACGCGAATTGCAGGCGGACCACGCCTGACCCCGGCTCGATCTGACCGATCCGCCGCCCGCGCGTCCGGGCGATCGCTTCCGCCGCGTCGGCTTTCGCCACTACCAGCGCCATCCCGATGCCCATGTTGAAAACCTGATACCTTTCCTCGCGATCCACCTTCCCGCCTCGCTCGATGATCTGGAAAATGGCGGGCACCTTCCACCCGGTCGTTTCGATCACCGCGTCGCAGGTCTTCGGCAGGACGCGCGGCAGGTTATCCACCAGCCCACCGCCGGTGATATGAGCCAGCCCTTTCAGCTTCGCCGCGTCTATCTTGTCCAAGTCCGAGCGATAATTGCGGTGCACGCGCAGCAGTTCCTGGCCGAGCGGAAGCTTCAATCCTTCCAGGCGCGCTGCCGGCTTCAACTTCATTTTTTCGAAAAGCACCTTCCGGGCCAGGGTGTAGCCGTTGGTGTGCAGCCCATTCGACGGCAGCCCGATGATCACATCGCCCGGATTGATGCGGGTTCCATCGATCATTTTCGGCCGATCGACCACGCCGACGATCGTCCCCGCCAGATCGTATTCGCGCGGTTTATACATCCCCGGCAACTGCGCCGTCTCTCCGCCGATCAGCGCGCAGCCCGACTTGCGGCACGCGCGAGCAAAGCCCGTGATCAATTGCTGGAAGACAGCCGGTTCCAGCCGCTCGGTCCCAATGTAATCCAGAAAGAACAACGGGCGGGCGCCCAGCACCAGAATGTCGTCCACACAATGATGCACGAGATCCTCCGCCACCGTGTCATGGCGATCGAGCATAAAGGCCAGCTTCAACTTCGTCCCCACCCCATCCACGCTCGACACCAGCACGGGATCGGCCATCCCCGTAAAATCCGGGCGGAACAGTCCTCCAAAACCTCCGATGCTTCCCAGCACCTCCGGCCCATGCGTCTTCCGCACCCTGGCCTGGATGGTCTTCTTGATCGAGTTCCCCAAATCCACATCCACCCCGGCTTGGGCGTAGGCCTTTGGTTTTTTCATCAGGACTTTCATGCGGATTCGAAGGACCTGCTACCATTACAGAGACTGCCGCTGGCCTGCCAATTTCTTCGCGGCAAATAATCGAAAATTTACGTGACCTCGTGACGGAGGCGGGAGACGCGCAAACCTGGGCGAGCGCTGAATTTTTTCCGGCAAGGTCTAAACCGGTCCGATGCTGGCCCCTGCTTGGGTGCCGGGGAGCGGGGGCGGGGTGCAAGGGAAATCATCACTAAAAGTTTAGGCGGAGCGAGCTTTTCTCTTGGCGGGATGCCGTCCGAAAATTACTCTCGCGGCACTCGCGGGGGACGCCGGCGGGGTTGTGAATAACTTGTTAAAAACTTTGCGCCAATGATTTCTCTTCCTTCTCCTCCTTCCCTAGCTAATTGCGGCGTGGAACAGACCTTCAGGCCGCCTGCCGCCATGGGCGTTCCGCAGGTATGCCTAATGCAAATGGCTGAGTGTGAGTGTATTATATATTGTAATAATTATGTTACGCGGGAACGGCGCTGGAGCGGAGGGTTCTCGAAATAGCTTTTTCAGCGGAGGAAAAGCGGACTATTTCATCCTTAAACAACGTGGAGAATAATTCAGATCATCGTGGATAAACTACTAGTAAATCAGCACCTTGAAGAGATCTGGCGGAGTATCAGCGAGCTGCTCGAAAAGACGGTGCAAGCGGACACCTTCAAGCGCTGGTTTGCGGGCATCACGCTGGTCGGAGTGAGCGAGGAACAGCTCGAAGTGCGGGTCCCCAACAGCATTTTCCAATTCTGGATCGAGAGCAATTACATGGGGGTAATGCAGGACGCGATCGTGCGGGTGCTGCACAGCCCGAAGAAGCTGGTCTTCCATTTCGCCGAAACGGCGGAGGACGCCCCCGAGGCGGAAACAGAGAACGGAGAAAAGACAGCAGAGGAACTGGCGGACGGGCTGGAGCCGGGGAGCGCGGTGGCGATTCCGCTGAGCGAACCGGTGGACGACCGGCAGGCGCCACCTCCGAGTTCTCCGGTGGGGCTGAACTCGCGTTACACCTTTGAGACGTTCGTGGTGGGAACGAGCAATCAGTTTGCCCATGCGGCGTCGCTGGCCGTGGCGCAGGCGCCGGCCAAGGTCTATAACCCGTTCTTTCTCTACGGCGGTGTCGGGCTGGGCAAGACGCACCTGATGCAGGCGATCGGCCAGCATCTCGGCGCGCGGAAGAAAACGACCAAGGTGCTCTATATTTCGAGCGAGCGTTTCACCAACGAATTTATCGACGCCATCCAGAACCGCACGCTGGTGAAATTCCGCAAGCGCTACCGGCAGGCCGACATTCTCCTCATCGACGACATCCAGTTCCTGGCCGGCAAGGAACGCTCGCAGGAGGAATTTTTCCACACTTTCAACACCCTTTTCGACGGGCATAAACAGATCGTGCTCTCCTCCGACCGGCCGCCGAGCGAGATCGCGAATCTGGAGCACCGCCTGGTGTCGCGCTTCGAATGGGGACTGACGGCGGAAATGCAGCCGCCGGACATCGAGACGCGCGTGGCCATTCTCCGCAAAAAGGCGCAGACGCTGGCGGTGGATTTGCCGCCGCGGATTATCGAATATCTGGCCGAGCGCATCCGGACCAACGTGCGGCGGCTGGAAGGCGCGCTCATGCGGGTGGCGACGTTTGCCTCGCTCAGCGGGGGGGAGCTGAACCAGACGACGATCGAGCATCTGCTCAAGGACATCCTGCAGGAGGAGGCGCGCCGGACGGTCTCGATCGATTTGATCCAGAAAAAAGTGGCCGAGCATTTCGACATCCGGCTGGCGGATATGACGAGCAAGCGCCGCCCGGCCAACATCGCCCTGCCGCGCCAGGTGGCGATGTATCTGGCGCGAGAGCTGACCAAGTCGTCCCTTATGGAGATTGGCGAGGCTTTTGGCGGACGCGATCACGGCACGGTGCTGCACGCCTGCCGGACGATCAAGGCGAAGATGCACACGGAGGATGGTTTCCGGCACACGGTGGCGTTTCTCGAAGGCCAAGTGCAGCGGTAGGGGGGAAGGCGCGGAGACGCGGGGACGCGGGGACGGGGAGACGCTCGCTTGCCGGGCGCACTTCTCCGTGGTGGATGGGGTGCAGTTGGCCGGTGCGGGGGTCGCGGATTAATAAGGCTCCGGTTTCGTCCAGGCCCTCGGCGACTCCGATGAGCGGGTGGGGGGCGCCTCGGATTTCGACTTCGCGGTCGCGGAGGCTGGAGCGAGCCCAGGCTCGCTCGGTCAGGTTGGGGAAATTTTCGCGGGCGGTCGCATAGTTTTTGTCGAGGGCGCGGAGGAGGTCGGCGGCGATTTCCAGGCGGTCGAGGGGGTGGCCGGTCGCGAGCCGGAGCGAGGTGGCGGGGGTGCGCAGGTTGTCGGGGAAGGTGGTCTGGTTAATGTTGAGGCCGATGCCGACGATCAGGAACTCGCAGGCCTCGAGCAGGATTCCGCACAGTTTTTGGCCATCGACCAGGAGATCGTTGGGCCAGCGGATTTGCACCGGCTGGGCAAGGCGCGGCTGGAGGGCTTCGGCCACGGCGACCGCCGCCCAGGTGGTAAATCGCGTCCAGGTGGCGGGCGGAAGATCGGGGCGCAGCACGAGGGAAAACCAGAGCCCGGCGCGCGCAGGAGAATCCCAGATGCGGCCCTGGCGGCCGCGACC
>JBGTNO010000326.1:0-13863 GCA_041743065.1 Chthoniobacterales bacterium | reverse complement strand
CATGAGGCCAAACCGCGGAACACTGAGCTCTCGCGACGCCATTTCGCCACAGACCGGGCATTGCGCCAGGTCCCGCGTCGCGATCGGGCGCAGCAGGGTGAACCCGCCGCACCCGCCGCAGTGGTATTCGTAGTTAGGCATCGTTAGCTAGTCGCGGCCAGGTCCCGGCCGTTTTTCAACATCTGGGTCGGACCGTTCATGCCGGGCCTGATATCGAAATTGAAGATTTCCGTCGGCAGATAGAGCGTGGCGCAGGCATTCGGAATATCCACAATGCCGCTGATCCGTCCCTCGACCGGAGCGGTGCCGAGAATGGCGTAGGCCTGCTCGCCGGTGTAGCCGAATTTCTTCATATACTCGATCGCATTCAGACACGCCATCCGATAGGCGACATGCACATCCAGATAATGCTGCTGGCCCGCTTCATCGACGGAGATGCCTTCGAAGACGAGGTGATGGTTATAGGTCGGCTCGAGCGGACTGGTCTGGAAGACGGGATTCTTGATGCCATACATCGCCACGCCGTTTTTGATCACGTGGACCCGGATATCGATAAACCCGGCCATCTCAATCGCGCCGCAAAAGGTGATCTCGCCATCGCCCTGCGAGAAATGGATGTCGCCCATCGAAAGCCCGCCGCCGTTCACATAGACCGGGAAATAGACTTTGGAACCGCGGGTGAGATTCTTGATATCACAGTTGCCGCCGTGCTCCCGCGGCGGCACCGTGCGCGCGCCCTCGGCCGCGGCTTTGGCCGCTTCCTCGCCTTTCATCCGGCCCATGTGCGCCGTGTCCGCGTAGGGCAGCGCGCAGAGCGGCGGGACCCGGTCGGGATCGGTGTCGAAGAGTTCTTTCTCCCGCTTGTTCCAGTCGGCCAGGAGACTGTGATCGGGCAGGCAGCCAATCAGGCCGGGGTGCATGATGCCGGCAAACTCCACATTCGGAATATGCCGGCTCGAAGTATAGATGCCGTGGAAGTTCCAGCAAGCCTTGCGCGCGTCGGGATAATGATCGGTCAGGAATCCGCCGCCGTTTTCCTTGGCGAAGAGACCGGTGAAGCCCCATTCCGAATCGGGCAGGGCGCCGATGTCCAGGATATCGACCACCAGCAGATCGCCGGGCTCCGCGCCTTCGACTCCGATGGGGCCGCTGAGGTAGTGAACTTTGGTCAGATCGACATCGCGGATGTCGTTCGCGCTGTCGTTGTCGAAAATCTGGCCGCCGGTCCAGTCCACGCATTCCACGCGGAATTCCGCTCCGGGTTTTACATAGGCGACCATCGGGATGTCCGGGTGCCAGCGGTTATGCAGCACGTCCTGCTGGGTAGGAAGTTCCGAGAGGTCGATTTTAATCAGTGTGTCAGGCATGGTGTGTTGGTGTGTGGTTGGGTTTACTAAATTCAGGGTTCCGCTAGACAGCCAGAAGCCGGCTCACGTCGTCGGTGCGGAGGTTTTCGATCTTGTCGTCGTGCACAAAACGGCCGCGCTGCATCACGATCAGCCGGTCGCAGGCGTCCGCCACGAAGCTGAGCACCTGCTCGGTCACCAGGATGGTTAGCTTCCGCAGGTCGCGGATCTCGCGCAGCGTTTTGGCGATGTCCTTGATGATCGACGGCTGAATGCCCTCGGTCGGCTCGTCGAGCACCAGCACTTTCGGATCGGTCAGGAGCGCGCGGGCGATGGCGAGCTGCTGCTGCTGTCCGCCCGAGAGATTACCGCCTTTGCGGTTTCGCATGTCTCGCAATACCGGGAAGAGAGCGTAGATTTCGTCGAGAGTGCTTTTCTCCGGCTTGCGCGCGGTCGCGGAATACAGGTTATCCAGCACGGTCAGATTCGAGAAAATCATCCGGCCCTGCGGCACATAGGCCAGACCGTCCCGCACCCGTTTATAGGTCAGCTTTTTTGAAATATCCTGTCCGTCGAGATCGATCGAACCGGACCGGACCGGGAGAAGGCCCATGATGGTCCGCAGCAGGGTCGATTTGCCCATGCCGTTGCGCCCCATGATGGCGAGAATCTCGGCCTCGCCCACCTTGAACGAAATATCATGCAGCACTTCGCTCTGTCCGTAACCGGCGTGTAAATTCTTGATCTCCAGCATCGCAATATTTCCTGGTTAGTGGCCTAGATACACATCCTGGACGACCTTGTTGTTCTGGATCTCGTCCATGGTTCCTTCGGCGAGGATCTTGCCGAGATGGAGCACCGTGACCTTCCGGGCGATGCGGCGGACGAATTCCATGTCGTGCTCGATAATGATGATCGAACGCCCCTGGCACAGCCGCGGCAGCAGCTCGGCGGTCGCTTCGCGCTCGGCCGGGCTCATCCCCGCGACCGGCTCGTCCAGCATCATCAGGTCCGGGTCCTGCATGAGCAGCATGCCGATCTCGAGCCACTGTTTCTGGCCGTGACTCAGCAGGCCGGCCTCGGCTTCGAGCTGGTCTTGGAGAAAGATCGCTTCGGCGGTCTCCTGGATCTTATCGACCACCGTCTTGCTGCGCTTGAAAAACACGCTCCCGAGGACGCTCCGGCCTTTGGGGAAAGACACTTCCAGATTCTCGAACACGCTGAGCTGATCGTAAATGGACGGCGTCTGGAACTTCCGGCCGATGCCCTTGCGGACGATCTTGTGCTCGGCCATGCCCCGCATTTCCTGATTGCGAAACTTGACGCTGCCGGAGGTCGCGCGGGTCTTGCCGCAGATGAGATCGAGCACGGTCGTCTTCCCCGCTCCGTTCGGTCCGATGATGACCCGCAGTTCTTCGTGATCGATGTAAAGAGTGAGCGAGTCCACCGCCTTGAACCCGTCGAAGGACACCGTGAGGTCTTCGATGCCCAGAAGATAATCTGTATCGCTGCTCATATCGGTCAGTGGCTGGATGAGGTGGCCTCGTTCTCCGTGCCGACGGTGCCAGGCACGCGCTCTTTTGGAGTTCGGTGTCGGAGTTTCCTGAACAAGGGCGGGACGTGCCGGTTCCAGAAACCAGCGACGCCGTTGGGCAGGAACATGACGACGGCAATGAAGAGCGCGCCCATGAGGTAGAGCCACAGATCCGGGAAACTCTCCGAGAACAGGCTCTTGCCGGTATTGACGATGAGCGCGCCATAGACGGCCCCGAAGAGCGAGAGCTTCCCGCCGACGGCGCAGAAAATCACCAGCTCGATCGAGGGCACGATGCCCACGAGCGAAGGCGAGATGAAGCCGACCTGGAGCACGAAGAGCGCGCCGCCGATCCCGCTGATCGCGGCGGAGATGACAAACGACCAGACTTTGAAACTAGCCACATCGTAACCCGAGAACCGGACCCGGTCCTCGCGGTCCCGCACGGCGACGAGCAGGCGTCCCATTTTGGAAGCGAGCAGAGCCTGGCAGAGCATGATGACCACGAGCAGCACGCCGCTGGTGACCAAGTAGAGAATCATCTGCGCGGAGTCGGTGCGGATGTCCCAGCCCCAGAGCGTGCGCAGATCGGTGATGCCGTTGCGGCCGCCGGTCCAGCCCTGGTTTCCATCGATAGCTAGTGAAAGAATCAGGGCCAGCGCCTGCGTGATGACCGCGAAATAGACGCCGCCGACCCGGCGTTTGAAGAGGGCCGAGCCAATGAGATAGGCGATGATGGAAGGAACCAGCACGACCGCGATGAGAGCGAAGGGCAGGCTCTTGAACGGCACCCAGAAGGCGGGCAGTTGCGTGAGCTGATTCCAGTCCATGAAATCAGGGATGCCCGGCGTGGACTGAATGGAAGTCGTCACGGGATCAGACGCTTCCAGCTTGAGAAACATAGCCATGCAGTAACCGCCCAGCCCGAAGAACACGCCCTGTCCGAGACTAAGCACCCCGCCTTTGCCCCAGAGGATGACTAGTCCCACCGCGACGTATCCGTAGCACAGATACTTGGCGACGAGGTTGAGCCGGAAGGTGTCCAGCCAGAGAGGCAGGACCAGGAACAGGAGCAGGGCCAGTGCGATGAGGCCGCACACGCCTTTCGGTCCGCCGAGAAAGGAATCGTAGAATTTTTTCATGCAACGGTTTCTCTAGGTCCGGACTTTACTGGCGAAGAGCCCCTGCGGCCGGATCATGAGGACGATCACGATGAAGAGAAGGGTGGCGACTTTCCCCATGGTGCCCTCGAGGAAGAACTCCAGAATCGACTGCGCCTGCGCGATGCCGAAGGCGGAAGCGATGGTGCCGAGCAAACTGGCGGTGCCGCCGAAGACGACGACGAGGAAGGTATCGACGATGTAGCGCGAACCGCTGTCCGGGCCGGTGGAGCCGATGGTGGTGAAGGCCGCGCCGGCCACCCCCGCGATGCCGCAGCCGAGGGCGAAGGTGATGCGGTCGAACATCCGCGTATTGATGCCGACGCATTCGCTCATAGTGCGGTTCTGGACGGTGGCCCGCATTTTAAGCCCGAAGCGCGAGCGGAACATATAAAGAGCGACAGCCGCCGTGATAAAGAGAGTGAGACCCATGACGAAGACGCCGTTGATCGGAATATCGATGGTCTCGGTGGGCGTATAGGAACCCATGAGCCACTCGGGCAGGGTCGGGGTGACCTCGCGCGCGCCGAAGATGCTGCGGAAAGACTGCTGGAGCACGAGGCTCAGGCCCCAGGTGGCCAGCAGCGTGTCGAGCGGTCTGGCATAGAGATGTCTAATGAGCCCCCATTCGACCAGGTATCCGATGATGCCCGCGATAATAAAGGCCGCGACGATGGCGAGCAGAAAGTAATAGGGAGCGAAGTCGGGAAAGTGCTTGGCCGTGATCTCGGAGCAGAGATAGACGGTGTAGGCGCCCATGGCCATGAACTCGCCATGCGCGAGATTGACCACGCCCATTTGTCCGAAAATGATGGCCAGGCCCAGCGCCATGAGGAGCAGCACGCTGAAGAGACTAAGCCCGGAGAATCCCTGCATGATGAAGATCGCCTTCACCTCTTCCATTGTATATTCGCCCATAGATCGAGTGTGTGGTTAGCTAGGTTTTCTGACGGTGAAAAACGGGTTCCGGGGGGGTGGGATGAGAGAGGGATCGGACCTCTCCCGCACCCATGATGTTTGCAGAGACTACTGGTAACCCTTCGGGAAGGGATCGGGCTCGATAAGCTCGGATTCGTAGAGCACCTCGGCCTGGCCGTCCGCTTTCCACTGGCCGATGCGCAGCTTGCTCCAGAGGTGATGATTCGGATGAATCTTCACATAGCCTTCGGGCGCTTTGTCGAACTCGATGCCCGGAGAAGCCTCGGCGATCTTGTCGATATCGAAGCTCTTGGCTTTCTCCACGCCCATCTTCCAGAGCCAGGGGCCGAGATAGGCCGCTTGAGTCACGTCGCCGATGACGGAACCTTCGCCATACTTGGCTTTGAAGGCTTTGACGAACGCCTCGTTGTTCGGGTTTTTGAGCGACTGAAAATACTTCATGGCGGAGTAGAAACCGACCAGGTTTTCGCCGCCAATGCCGAGCACTTCATCTTCCGTGACGGAAATGGTGAGCAGGGTCTGCTTGTCGGAAGTGATGCCGGCCGCCTTGAGTTGCTTGTAGAAGGAGACATTGCTGCCGCCGACCACGATGGCGTAGATGCAATCCGGCTTCTTCAGCTTGATCTTGTTAATCAGCGAGCCGAACTGGGTGTGACCGAGCGCATAGTACTCTTCGCCCACCACTTTGCCTTTGAGCACGTTTTCGATATGCTTGCGAGCGATCTTGTTGGAGGTGCGCGGCCAGATGTAGTCGGAGCCGATCAGGTAGAAAGTCTTGGCTTTCTTTTCCTTCGCAATCCAGTCCAGGCCGGCCAGAATCTGCTGGGTCGCTTCCTGTCCGGTGTAGATGACGTTTTTGCTCTGCTCGAGACCCTCGTAAAAGGTCGGGTAGTAGAGCATGCCGTTCTCTTTCTCGAAGATGGGCAGCACGGCCTTCCGCGAGGCCGAGGTCCAGCAGCCCATCACGGCGGCGACCTTGTCGTTCACCAGCAGTTTTTTGGCTTTCTCCGCGAAGGTCGGCCAATCGCTGGCGCCGTCCTCCTTGATGACCTTGATCTGTCGGCCGAGCACGCCGCCCGCTTCGTTGATCTGATCAATCGCGAGCTGTTCGGCCTGGATGGAGCCGGTCTCACTGATCGCCATGGTGCCGGTGGCGGAGTGAAGCTGGCCGACGGTGACGGTGTCATCGGTGACGGCCAGTCCGGTGGTGTTTACTGCCGAGGTGGGAAATTCCTGGGCGGCTAATGGGCCGGCCCACAGCGGGGCCAACAGCGCCACCGCCAGCGATTTCAGGTTTCGATATCTAGTTAGTTTCATGTGCTTGTAGGTTATGTGGTGTGGTTGCTTGGTTTTGTCGCTGTGGAGAAGAGAGGAGTCCCGGGCGGGGCTCCGAGGCCGAGGCACGAAGACGCTGCCTGGAGGCGGGCAGCAGGCCGGGAGAAACGCTCCGCACGAGGTCGATGGCGCTCCAGTAGATGTCCTCGCGGAAGACCTTTCGCATCACATCCCGGCGGAAGCTGGGAATATGCCGCAGCTGGCAGTTCCGCTCGATCTGTTCGAAGACCCAGCGCGCCTTGTCGCGACTGGGAATATTGATGGCGGGCCCGCTATACCGCACGAGCCCGCTGGAGGCTCGGCGCCCGCGCCCGGTCTCGAAATCGCCCAGGAGGCAGTTAGCCAGGTAACGCTCGCTGAGGTCCAGATAGCGTGGCTGAGCGAGAATCTCGACCAGGCGGCCGCGCCATGCCGGATCCTCGCAGAGCAGGCCCGCCTCGATAATCGCGGCGATCATGCCGAGGTGCTGCGACTCGTGTTTCTCGGCGAAATTCGCCCGCGCCAGCAGGACTTTTTCGGGATGGCTGGGGCAGACGTCGTCGCTGAGGGCGACACACCAGGCTTCCCGATCGACCAGCAGAATCGAGCTCCACGGTTCGCCGACGCAGTAGCCGTCGATATACTTTTCCGACAGGTTTTCGTGAACCAGCGGAGATGGCAGAACCACGATCCGCACCTCGCGATCGGGATCGAGCCCGGCCTGGCGCAGCCACTGCCGGAGGACGAACGATTGCGAGGAAATATCGGCGACGCAGGCGAGGATGAGTTTTCGCCGGAGGCGGCCGCCGCGGATGGCTTCGGCCAGCGTGGCCCCGTCGCGCACTCCATAGTCGTCGTAAAGCCGGTTGCTCAGGGTGATGGCGCTTCCCCCGTGGCTCAGCACGACCCCGGTGAGGCAGCGGCGAGCCACTACCCCGATGCCGCAATGGATGGTGTAAACCAGGCTGGCGTGGGCATGCGCCGCATCGAGTTCCTCGTGGAGGATCTGCTCGCGGATCGAGGCCCAGCCGGTCTGGCGTTTCAATTCCACCCGGGCTCCGTATTTCTCGAAAAGGCCGAGCGCATCCGCCACCAGCAGCGGCGCGCAGTCGATCATCGGGACAAAACCGACCCGAGCCGGTGAATGCGGATCGGCTGGGCGCTGAATATTAGGCAGGCGTGTCACCACGGCGCCGCACCTCAGCAACGGACGTGCCAGCAAACCGCAATTATATTGTTGAACCCCACGAAAAGTGGTCTTGAATTGCATTCAACATGCCGGCCCGTTAGAAGAACGCCGCCATGATTGAGACTCAGCTGCTCCGGATGTTCTCCGCGCTGGCGCGCCACCTGAATATGACCAAGGCGGCCGGCGAGCTGGGCCTCACCACTTCGGGCGTCAGTCATGCCTTGAAGAAGCTCGAAGCCGACCTGGCCTGCCGTCTGTTTGAGCGTAACGCGCACAGCCTCAGCCTGACGGAGGCGGGCCTCCAGTTTGCGCCGGAGGCGGAAGCCATTCTCCGGCAGATGCGGCAGGCCCGGAAACGGATGGAATCGCTCAGTGAGACCAGCAAGGGGCAGTTGCGGATCGGGGTGACCGCCACCGCCTGCCATTATCTGCTCCCGCCGATTCTGCGCGAGTTTTTGGAATCGTTTCCGGATTTCGCGGTGCGCATCGAAACGCTCACCCCGCGAGCGGCGGCGGAAGCGGTCCGGTCGCAACGGGTCAATCTCGCGCTCTGCCCGCAACCGACGCCATCAAGCGCGGCGGTCAAGTTTGTCCCCATCGCCCCGGAGACGCTGGCTTTTCTGCTCAATCCCCTCCATCCCTGGGCGTTACGACGAAAGACGCAGCGTTCCGAAATGGCTGGGCAGCGGTTCATTTTGCCCGAGCGCGGGAGCGGAACCTTCGCCCTGATCGCGGAGTATTTCCGGGTCGAGAAGATCCGGATTCACCCCTTCATCGAGCTGAGCAGCGAGGAGGCCAGCAAGCAATTCGTGCGCATGGGCATTGGCATCGGCATTTTCCCGACGTGGATTGCCCGGGACGAATTGAAGCTGGGCACCCTGACCACCCTGCCGCTGGGACGGCGGCGGCTTTCGCGCATGTGGGGCATCGTGGCCCCCGGGGACCGCCCGCTTAACTTCGCCGAAAATGTCTTTCTGGGAGTGAGCCGCGGGGTGGTGAAAGACACCATCCTGGGCGCTTAACCTCCGATTTTCAGGGTAAAAAAAGGCGGTTAACCACAGGAGTTTTTCCCCAGCGATTTGCCTCATTTCTCAGGAATGAATGATGCCACATGAGAAAGTGGTCATATTTGCGCAGTTCCGTCGGGGAAGATTGGCCAATCAAGGGCTTCCCAACGCCCTGCCCTCGACTGGTCGCGCCCGGAATCGCTTCCTAAACGATCCGCAATGGGAACTGGGAGGGGTGTCGAAAGTCGCGAGGCGCGGCTCTGGGACCGAACGCGGCGGGGGGTCAAGGGCACCCCGGGGGCGAAAAAGGCGTTCTCACCGCGAGCCGCCTATGGTCCCCGGCCGCGGCCCGCTACTTCCTCTTCATGGGCCTCGGTGATGAGAAGCGGCAAGACGTCGAACGTTGGAACCGCGAAGCCGAGAAATCACCCGGCAACTTCAGGCTCCCGCCCGGCGCGAAGCCGTGGACCTGCCTCTTTCTGCTGAATATCGCCCAGGTCCAGTTTCAAAACCTTGGCCACCAGCAGAAGCTCGATGTCGGTAAAAGTCCGACGGCAGACTTCGACTTTGTTGAGCACCACTGGATCGACATCCCAGCCGGCGCGCTGAAGCATGCGGGCGAGTTCGGCTTGAGAAATGCCTCGCTCTTCGCGCAACGCTCGCACCCGTCGTCCCAGCACATTGAGGTTGCCACCCTGCTGGGAAAGTCGCTGCGCCATAAAGACGCGGGATATTAAGGGAAAAAAGAAGATGAACATTTCCGCTGGCGGCAACTATCAGTGACAGCATGGATCGGGTTACCGAAGGAATGACGACATGATTGCCTCATTGAATTGCCGCATCGTTCTTCTCTTACTTTGGCCGGTGTTGCCCGTTATCAGTGCATCCGAGGGATTTGCCCAGCCTGCGACAGACCATACCGATAACGTTTTCCCTGATCGGCAAGAAATCTCCGACTCCGAGGCTGAGGAAATGGTTCGCCAGCAGGTAGCGGCGCGCGAGGCGCTGGAACAATCGGATCGAGCGAAGGCGGCGCAGATGCGACTGCTCCAGCGCACGGCGATCAATCTTGGCGACCACAGGCTCATTCGCCATCAGGCGGTGCCGCCCATTCTCCCGGAGGTCACTAATAATCCGAGCCCGGCTGGAATTGACGAGTCGTCCGAAGATGCTGTCGGCTGGGAAGAGTTCGCCGAGAAGGCGAGCCAGACCATTGCACTTTCGGCTACGGTTTATGACCGTCGGGTCACGCATTTGCGGTGGCAATACGGCGGGCGGAGCTACTCGGCCTGGAGTAGCATCGACCTCAACTTTCTGCGCGGAGTCACCGGATTCGAGACCAGCGATACGCACTACTTTGTCTTCATGGGCATCGGCGATGCCATCGAAACAGAGTTTGACGGAGAGAAGGCCACACCGAAGCCGAAACTCCCCCAGTTCCCTCCTGGCGCAGCCACCTACTCCCTCGAAAATCCGGCCGAGGCTAAAGCCCATCCCGCAGCTTTGGCTGGCAGCAAACGCCTTGGCGGACATCCTGTCCTCTTCAAAACCCCATACATGCCTGCTTTGGGGGCTTTGAAGGGGACAGGATGCGGGTGGCACGCCGCTTGGCGGCGCTTGCGCGAAGCGCTGCCAACGTAACTCCCACAGAACGCGTGGTTTGCGCTATCTCGTGCCGCTGCGAGCATGCATCGGAACCCACTCTAAATCCGGAAGAACCGTCGCGCGCGGGGAGATGGGGTCGGCGCGCGGGAGATGGGGTCGGTCCGAACATCGTAACATATATATCGCGACTGCCAACCTCCCCCGCACGCGCATCGCGCTCGCGCGGCATGCCGATCACGAAGCCCCCGGCGTCACGCTGCGTGCTCGCGCGTTGTATGGCGGAGCGCGGGCAGCGGTTGCGCGAACGGCGAACAGACCCAATCGGTGGATCAATCAGAAAATGCGGGAGTATCTCTCGATCTCCCACTCGCTGACATGTTGGTGATAGGCCTGCCATTCCTCCGATTTGTAGCGGATGAATTCGTTTCGCAGCTCTGAGCCCAGCGTTTCCTCGATGAATGGGTCAGCCGCGAAGGCGGTCACGGCCTCGTGCAGATTCTGCGGCAGATATTCGACGCCCTGAGCGGCCAGCTCGGCTTCGGAAAGTTCGTAGAGGTTTTCTTCCCGTGGCTGACCCGGGTCGAGCTCGCGCCGGATACCGTCGAGCCCGGCGGCCAGGGCGAGGGTGGCGGCCAGATAGGGATTGCAGGAGCCGTCGGCGTTGCGCGATTCGCAGCGGCCGCCGCCCATCGGGACTCGCAGGGAATTGGTGCGGTTGTTGGTGCCGAAAGAGTTGAAGACCGGCGCCCAGGAATAGTAGGCCATCGCGCCGCGCCGGAGGAGGCGCTTGTAGCTGTTGACGGTCGGCGCGAAAGCGGCGCAAAGAGCGCGTCCGTGCGCCAGAATTCCGCCGATGAAGGCGTAGCCGAGGCGGGTGAGCCCAAGGCCGCGCGGATCTTCGGAGGGTTCGCAGGCAAACGCGCTCTCGCCCGTATCCAGGTCGTAGAGCGACATATTGAAATGCGCGCCGTTCCCCGTTTTGTCGGCAAACGGTTTCGGCATGAAAGTGGCGATGAGCCCCTCCTCGGCCGCGTAATGTTTCGCCATGTGGCGCAGGAAGATAAATCGATCGCAGCTAGTGAGAGCGGGCGCGTATTGGCAGTCGAATTCGAATTGCGAATTGGCGTCTTCGTGATCGAACGAATAGAGATCCCAGCCGAGTCCATCGATGGCGGAGGCCATTTTATCCAGCCAGGTAAACCGCTCCATGAAGCCCCGCACATCGTAGCAACTCTTGACTAGACAGTCGTCGCGACTGGGAATGGTCAGCCGCCCGTCGTCCTCACGCTTCAGGACAAAAATTTCCGCCTCGATGCCGAGATGAAATCCGAATCCCAGCTCCGCCGCCTGGGCCAGCACTTGCCGCAGAGCAACCCGGGTACTGATGGGATAGGGCTCGCCGTGAAAGTGGTTGTCGGCCGGCATCCAGGCCACTTCCGGACGCCAGGGGAGCTGGATGATTTCATCGAGATCAGGGACCGACGAAATCTCGTCGTCGTTCGGAGCCTGCCCCAGACCATCGAGCGCATAGCCGGTGTATAGTTCGGAGCCGCGGGCGAAATGCTCGAAATGCGAGAGCGGGACAAACTTGCCTTTGGGCACACCGTGGATGTCGACGTAGGCGCCGAGGCAGTATTTGACCCCGGCTTGTCCGAGGCGGGTCTGGAGGGCGGCGATTTCTTGGTCAGTCTTCATCATAGTGGGGCTCCATGCGGCCAGGCGTCGTCGGGTCCGGCGGGGAGGGGCGGTTGCTCGAGTTGAGCCTGGCGGGCGATCTTCGTCAGGGCGTGGGTCATCTCAGCAAAGAGCGAGCGACCCCGTTCGGCCGTGCCGCGCGAGGGCGCACCGGTCACGCCGTTGCGACTGGTCTGCACAACCGGATAGCTAAAAATGGTGTCGGCCGTGCGATCTGGGTCGTCCGCCACGCGTTCCATCCACACGTGTTCCGGCGCGAGATGCAGCAGGAGATCCGTCTCGGCTTGGTTGGCGTGCAGGTCATCGGCGTCGCTGATGAAATATTGCCAGATCGTCGGCGTGAGGGAGAAGGTGTGGCGCAGCCCGATCTGCAAGCGACCCAGATGATCCAGGCGGATCCGCTCGACCGCGGCGCGCAATGTAGCGTCGTTGCCGAAGTGCGCATTGATGAGTAGCAGCTTGGTCCAGCCCGTGGCGACAGCCCAGTCCGCCAGTTCGCGGATGGTGCGGAGAAAGGTCTCGTGGGTGAGCGAGAAGGTGCCCGGCCAATGCGCGGTATGGCCCATCGAGACGGTGTAAACTAGCGGCGGCAACACCGGCACACCGGTCGCCTCCGAGGCCGCGCGGGCGCAGGCATCGGCGATGATGGTGTCGGTGTTGATCGGCAGGTGCGGGCCGTGCTGCTCGGTCGCGCCGATCGGGAGCAGCAGCATGCGCCGGCCAGCCTCTTGCATTTCCTGGATGGCAGGCCAGGCGAGGTGCTCCAGACAGACAGGCTGCGTGGGGCGTTCACTCATGCCCCAGTCTCCTCCCTGGAATAGGGGAAGCGTTGTTGTTGGCGCTGGCCGATCCAGCGATTGATCTCCCACAGATCCGCCACCGGTTCCCGGGTGAAGGGTGCGCAATGCAAGTATCCATCAGGCCCGGACTCTGCGGTCATGGTGCTGAGCGCCAGCCCGCGCTTCGCCTGGGCTTGCCAGATCGCATCCCACCAACCCTCGTGCGCGGCCAACGCCTCGGCATATTCCGGCGCGCGCGGATGGGGCACCTGCGCGCCTTGGTCATATCCGACCCGCGCATGCACGTGGCGCGCCCGCGTCGCCGCCAGGGCCAGCAGGTCGGGCAATTCCTCCACCACCAGCCGCTCGCAGACCACACACCAATGGCTAAAATCGCACGTGAGCTGCAGCTCCGGCAGTTCCTCCAGGATCTGGCGAGCGGGCACGGGGTGATAGAGCGAACGTCCACGATGGGTCTCGAAAGAAACCTCCGTCCCCGCCGCTGCCGCGATCTCCATCGCCGCGGCGTAGAAGCGCACGCCATCGCGGACCGACCAGAGATCGTTTCCGCCCATGCAGGTGATCCAGACCGGTCGCATCTCGAGGCAGCGATCGAGCAACCGACGAAACGTCTCCAAGTGCTGCTCGACCGTGGTGCCTGGATCCGGCACCCATTTGCCCGGGAGAAAAATGCCGGTCGAGATCTCGCCGATGATCCGCAGACCCGCCGCCCCCGCCCGCTCGACCAGCTCGCGGCGCAGGCTTGGATCGACCGGGGGCGCGCCCTCGATCCCGCCAAAGCCCGCCCCGGTCACATCGGCGATCAAAGCCGCCAGGGAGCCATCATGCCCCCAGAGTTGGGTGCAGAGCAGGAGTTCCATCAGACCGGGAGCTCCCGCTCGCAGACCACCCGGAAGCCGACGTTATCGCGGCGCTGATCCGGCTCGAGCGCATCGCGCCAGCTATGGCGCAACAAGCGCGGCAGATAATCCCACGCGCCCACGCGCAAGACCCGCCGCGTCGGATCGCCGCCCTCCACCCACGCCGCCCCGTCCTGGGGCGCCCCGTGGTAGTTCGCGTGCCAGACATCCTCCACCCACTCGCACACCGCGCCGTTCAGGTCGTGCAGCCCGAAAGCATTGGCCGGGAAACTCCCCGCCGCCACGCGATGCCCCGGCCCGACCCGACGCCCCATTTCATCGTATAAATAGGAAGCCGCCTCCGGGCTGAGCACGTGGCCCCCGGGATAGGGCGAGCGCGTGCCCGCCTGCGCGGCATACTCCCACTCCGCCTCC